>NZ_RAWC01000027.1:0-62320 GCF_003611685.1 Corallococcus sp. CA049B
GCGTGTGGAGCCCGCCGCCGTGGCCATGGCCCCGGCCCCGGGCAGCAAGCTGCTGGGGCCCACGAGCGCGCTGGCGCCGGGGGACCTCTTCGACCACGCCCGGGCCGCGGAGGCCGCCTTCACCGCCGGGGACTACACCACCTGCGTCACCGCCTGCACCGACGCCGTCCGCCGCGCCATGGCGTTCGCGGGTGAAGGCTCCCTGGCCCAGCAGGCCTTCCTGCTGCACGTGGATGGTTCGGACCTGCTGCGCCTGCAGGGCCTGTCCACGCTGCCGCAGCTGCGCGTGGACGACGCGGCGTTCGCGCTCTACGTCCTCATGCAGGTCTTCGTGCGGCTCAACGCCGTGGGGCTTCCGACCGCCGGGTGATTCGCGCGGGGCACGGCTTCCGGGCCGTGCCCCATTGGCTTCAGCGCGGGAGCGTGAGCTCCAGCAGCCCCATCCGGTGCAGCTTCGCCAGCGTCTTGAGCGTCTCCAGCTCGCGTGCGGGGCTGGCCAGCACCAGCGTGGACACGTCCCACGTCCCGCTGACGAGCCCGGCGATCTGCCGCTCCTCCGGCTTGAGCATCACCATCGCCTGCGGGGACTGGATCAGCCGCGGCACCACCAGCGGCGGCAGGTCCGCGTAGAGCGCGGCCACGTGCTCGCGCTGCACCAGGCGCGCGAACTCGCGCACGCGCCGGTCCGCGGGGTCGCTGGCCAGCAGGGACGCGCAGACGATGCCGGCCGCGTCGTACTGGCCCTCGCGCATCAGCACCGCGCCCTTCTCCAGCATCTCCGCCACGGGGTCGGCCTCCACCTGCGGCGCGCCGTCCACCTCCACCAGCTTCGCGCGCAACAGCTCGTGCACCCGGCGCGTCACCGACGAGCGCGACACGCCCATGGACAGCCGCAGCCGCCCCAGGTTCTGCGGCGTCGTCGTCAGCGCCAGGATGATCCGGTGCATCAAGGGCTGGCTGGGGCTGGGCGGCGCCAGCGCCTTCACGCTCAGCGCGTCGATGGGCAGCGCCTTGTCCACGTCCCCCTGCTCGTCCACCCAGCGCAGGGACTCGAAGAGCAGCTCGCGGATGCTCATGTCGGACGGCACCCAGTCCTCACCGGTGCGGTCCGCGTCCTCCGTCCAGTGGAAGGTGCCCTGCCCCGCGATGGTCAGGTCCGTCATCGCCGCGAACAGCTCCTCGCGGCCCAGGTCGCGCACCCACCGCGCCTGCACGCCGTGCGCGTCGAAGGCCGCGTCCACGTCCGGCGTGCGCGCCAGTTCGTCGAACGCCGCCAGCACGCGCGTACCCGTCGCCAGCTTCGGCAGCGACAGCAGGCGGGCCACCCGGCCGCGCAGGCCTTCGCTCGCGGTGGCGCCCACCTGGCCGGACAGGAGGAACAACTTGCGCTCGCCTGCCTCCCACGACAGCTGGAGCGTCCCCGTCTTGCGGGAGCTGTCCAACCATTGAAGGAACTCGGGGAGCGGGTAGCTGAAGAGGTCGCCGTGGATGGCCATGCGTGTCGGATTCGAGGATACAGTCCCGGGCCGTGCGCGTCGCGGTCCTGTTCATCGACGGGGTGGGCATCGGACGGAAGGACCCGGCCGTGAACCCGCTCGCGGACCGGGACCACCTCCTGGCCTGGTTCCAGGACGCCCCCGTCCCCGTCCTGCCCCATGGCGGCGTGGGCCTCCCGGTGGACCCCACCTTCGGCGTGCCCGGCCGGCCCCAGTCCGCCTCCAACCAGACGGCCATCCTCACCGGGGACCCCGCCCCCGTCCTCGTGGGCGGCCACGTGCTGGGCTACCCCAACCCCGCCCTGAGAGACCTCCTCGCGGAGCGCTCCATCGTGCGGCGCCTCAAGGCCGCGGGCCGCACCGCCACCTTCGCCAACGCGTACCCCGCACCGTACCTGGACGCGCTCGGCGTCCCCCGGCGCCCGTCCACGTCCCCGCCGGAGTTCACCCTGCCGGAGCGCGCCGCGCGCAAGGTGCGCCCCTCGGCCGCGAAGCTCGCCTTCGCCGCCGGAGGCGAAGCGCTGCGCACGCTGGACGACGCGCGGGCCGGCGATGGCCTCACCCACGACATCACCGGCGCCGCCGCTCGCGCGCACGGACTGGACGTGCCCCACCGCACGCCCGGCGAAGCCGCGGCCCTCTTCTGGCGCATCGCGGGCCAGGCGGACTTCACCTTCTTCGAGCACTACCTCGCCGACGAGGCCGGCCACGCCCAGGACTTCACGGCCGCCCGCCTGGCGCTCGACACCTTCGACGCCTTCCTGCGCGCCGTGGCCGCCACCCGGCCCGCGGATGCACGGGTGCTGGTGTGCAGTGACCACGGCAACGTGGAGGACCTGTCGGTTCGAGGACACACCGTGCACGCCGTGCCCATGCTCTACTTCGGCCCCTCCGCCCCGGAGGTAGCGTCCTTCTCCACCGTCGCGGACGTGGGCCGCGCGGTGATCCGCTGGCTCGGGGCCAACTAGAGGGACGCTGGATGCGGGTGGGCGGTACCGGACGATGGAGCCAGCTGCCCGCCCTGCTCGCCTTGCTCGGGACGACGCTGCTCCTTTCCGCGTGCGCCTCCGTGCAGAAAGCCCCCAGCCCCGCCGCCACGCTGGCGCTGCCCGGCGGTGAGTTCCTCTTCGAGCACTCCGCGAAGGACGCCCAATCCGCGGACATGGTCCGCCGCGCCGTGGAGAACGCCGCGCCCCAGCTGGCCCGCTGGGGCGCCTTCCAGGAGCCCGTCACCCTGGTCATCCACCCGAACCACGCCGCCCTGGAGCGCGCCGCCCGCCGCTCCGGCTACGACTTCCTGCGCGCCTGGGCCCGCTACGAGCAGGTGGAGGTCCAGAGCCCCCGCACCTGGACGCGCGCAGGCGCCACCCAGAAGCAGGTGGACGAGCTGCTCCTGCACGAGCTCACCCACAGCCTCATGTGGCAGGCGTCCGCCACCGTGTCGGACTGGACGAAGAAGGGCATCCCGCTGTGGTTCAGCGAGGGCATGGCCTCGTACACCGCTGGCCAGGGCTACCGCGTCCCCAGCCTGGAGGACCTGGCCCGCTTCCTCCACCAGTACCCCCAGGCGGATCCGCTCGCCCGCGCCGAGTCGCTCTACGAGACCGAGAACGCCACCGTCTACGGCGCCGCCCACCACGCCTTCACCTTCCTCATGGAGCGCTACGGCGAGAAGCGCGTCCGCGGCGTGCTCGCCGCCATGCGCGGGGGCCACGACTTCACCGGAGGCTTCCAGAAGGCCATCGGCCTGCCCGTGGACGCCTTCCTCCGCGACTTCCGCCGCTACGTGTACCTGCGCGGCTTCAAGGGGGGCCGGCTGACCCTCCCCAAGGCCCTTCCGCCCCCGGAAGTACGCGGAGTTCCTGGGAATCCCCAGCCTGCACCGTCACCCGCCCCACATTCGCCCACTTCCACGCCACCGGACACAACTCCGGGGGCCCCAAGCCCGACAAGTTGAGCAAGCCCGCTATGCGTGGGCCGCCGGAGGATTGCCCCGTGACTGATTCCAAAATCAACCGCCCGAAACTCTCCTCGCCCCCCGCCACGGGTAGCACCACTCCCAACGCCGCCACGCTGGCGGAGCGCCAGAAGGCCGCCGCCGCGAAGGCCGCCGCCGCGAAGCGGAATCAGTCTGGCTTCGAATCCACGCCAGCGGCGGGCGCCCGCGCCCCGGTGGCCGGCACCGGCAACCTGGCCCGCTCCTCCAACGCGAGCGCGCTGCTGGGCGCCGCGCCCACGTCCGCGGTGAAGAACGGCGCGACGGTGGCGAGCCCCACCCCCCGCACCATCACCTTCA
Source organism: Corallococcus sp. CA049B (assembly GCF_003611685.1). NCBI lineage: Bacteria > Pseudomonadati > Myxococcota > Myxococcia > Myxococcales > Myxococcaceae > Corallococcus > Corallococcus sp. CA049B. The sequence goes on from NZ_RAWC01000027.1 coordinate 3,793, forward strand.
CGTACGACGCGGGCCCGCACGCGGCGCTCACCAACCCGAAGCTCAAGGGCAGCTGGGACGCGGACGGCCGCTACAACGCGCAGTGGTCCTCCGGCGGCATCCCCATGAAGCCGCTGGGCAACGGCAAGTACGAGGCCACGGTGAAGGTGGCGGACGACGGCCTGGCCCACAACTGGGAGTGGGGCGTCAGCGTGGACGGCCCGTCCGGCAAGGACCAGTGGGCGGTGATGGGCGAGGGCAACCTCAAGCTGGACCTCTCCAAGCCCACCGCGTCCTACTCGCCCACGACGTACCACACGATGGGCGCGCAGAAGTCCGGCCAGGACGTGAACTTCAAGTTCTGGGCGCCGGACGCGCGGGCCGTGCAGGTGAAGGTGACGGACAAGGAGGGCCGCGAGCAGCGCATCCCCATGACGCGCGACGAGGGCGGCAACTGGACCACGCAGGCCAAGGGCGCGTGGGCGAAGATGGAGGGCAAGGCCTACGTCTACGAGGTGGTGGACTCCACGGGCGCCGTCAGCGACAGGCCGGACCCCTACGCGCGCCGGATGATGGGCGAGCAGCGCGGCCTGGACCGGCTCTACCTGGACCCCACGCGCGGCAAGGAGGTGGACCGCTACTTCCCCGGCGCCACCGGCCTGATGCGCTTCGACATCGACAGCGCGGAGGACGCGGACAGCGCGTACCTCGTCCTCAAGGATGGCGACGGCAACCCGCTCAACAAGCAGCAGCTCCAGGAGCGCCTGGGCAAGTTCGACGACACCCTCATCGACAAGCTGCACGGCGGGAAGCTCAACGACTTCTGGTCGCGCAACGTCTCCGACGACGGCCGCATCAAGATGACGAACCAGGCCGGCGCGTGGACGGCGCTCATCAACGACCCGGACAAGCTCGTCGGCCTGCGCTACGAGTTCCAGGTGTTCGACAAGGACGCGCAGGGCAAGCTGCACCTGCGCGACGACGTGAACAACGACGGCAAGCTGTCCGACGTGGAGCGCCGGGCGTCCGCGGAGAACGACCCCTGGAGCAACCTCATCACCAAGGGCAGCGGCGTGGACTTCCGCGGCTCCATCCTCACCGACCCCACGACGTTCCAGTTCAAGAACGACGACGTCCCGCGTGAGAAGGATCCGTCCAAGTGGGTGGTGTACCAGCTCCACGTGGGCAGCTTCCTGGGCGAGGCGGGCAACGCCAACCGCTCCACCATGGAGGACATGATCAAGAAGCTGGATTACTTCAAGGAGCTGGGCGTCACCACGCTGGAGCTGTTGCCCACCAACGAGGTGGAGGGCCCGCGCAACTGGGGCTACCTGGGCGTCAACAGCCTGGCCACGGAGAGCTCCTTCGGCTTCGAGGACGAGAACGGTCAGTGGGTGGAGGGCGATGAGGCCCTCAAGCGCTTCATCGACGCGGCCCACGGCAAGGGCCTGAACGTGGTGTCGGACGTCGTCTACAACCACGTCTTCGGCGACCACAACGGCCTGTGGAACGTGGGCGGCCCCAGCAACCCCTACTTCAACTGGGCCAAGGAGCCCGGCCAGTTCGAGCAGCGCGACACCCCGTGGGGCGCCGTGCCCGCGTACAACACGCCGCAGGTGAAGCAGCTCTTCGTGGACCACGCCGTGCAGCAGATCGCCGAGCTGAAGTTCGACGGCCTGCGCTTCGACTTCACGGAGCCCATCAAGGGCACGGGCGGCAAGGACGGCTGGGAGATGCTCCGGGAGATCAACCGCCAGGTGCACTTCCTCAACCCCAACGCGTGGACCGTGGCGGAGCAGTTCGACTATGAGCCGGACATCTCGCGCCCGGCGAAGCCGGACGGCACGGGCGGCGGCTTCGACGCCCAGTGGTACACGGAGTTCCAGCACAAGCTGGTGCGCGACAACAGCAAGCCGGGCCTCATCCAGGCCGCCGCGCGCGGGATGAAGACGGACGTGGACGGGTTCGTGAACCTGATGACGAACCCGCGCGGCCTGGACGGCTGGAAGCACGCGCTGTCCATCATCTCCAACCACGACGAGGTGGGGAACGCGGAGCGCACCCTGGACACCGCGGAGGGCGCCAACCCCACCGACTTCCCGGACAACTGGTCGCGCGGCGCCGCCCGCTTCGCCGCCGGCATCGGCATGGCCGGCCCCGGCATCCCCATGTTCTTCCAGGGTGACGAGTTCGGCGCCCAGAACCCCTTCAAGTGGGGCAACCCGTCCACCTGGGACAGCGACTGGAGCTGGCAGGACATCGGCAAGGACGTGGACTTCGGCAAGGTGACGTTCAACGACACCACCAAGGCCACCTACGAGCGCCTCTTCACGCTGTCCCCGGACGCGCGCGCGAAGGACAGCGCGTACAAGGCCTTCTCCGCGGACGACAAGAAGCTGTTCGCGGAGGTGGCAGCCCTGCCCGCCTCCGAGCGCAGGGACGCGATGCTGGACGTCACCCGCCGGCAGTCCTTCAGCTTCTACAAGGACTCCATCGGCCTCAGGAACAGCAGCGACGCATTCAGCGCCGCGGCCGAGGTCAAGCGCGTCTACACCCACAACGACGACAGCGTGATGGCCTTCACGCGCAAGTCGGGCAACGAGGAGTTCCTCGTGGTGGGCAGCCTCAACAAGAAGAACCTGGAGGGCTACTCGCTGCCGCTGCCCCCGGGCCAGTGGAAGGAAGTGCTGAACAGCGACGCCGCGGTGTACGGCGGCGGCAACTTCGGCAACTACGGCGCCACGCTGAACGGCGGGAACACCCCGGTGAACATCCCCGCCGGCGGCTACGTGGTGATGAAGAAGGTCGGCTAGTCCTTCTTCGCCTCCGGTCCGGCCGCTCCCTTCACCGGGGCGGCCGGGCCAGGCAAGAGCGGCGGCCGGTCCTTGCCCTCCATGGCGCGCTGAAGCTCCAGCTCCTGGAGCAGCACCGCGGGCGCCACGGTGGACACGGGCACGTTGCCGCTCTCCGCGCCGCAGAAGCCGTTGAACACGCCCAGGCGCTGGCCCGTGGCGAGGATGCGGTTCACCGACGACAGCGGCGTGCCCACGATTTCCACCCCGCGCACCAGCGTCTCCTCTCCGGTCTTCACGTCCACGCGGTACACCATGCGCGGCACGCCCTTGAAGGCCTGGTAGCCGTAGCTGGACGTGTTGGTGTTGCCGCCGGTGATGTCGCGGATGATGAGCCCGTACGGCTTGCCCTGCCGCTTCGCCTCCGCGATGAGCAGCTTCTTCAGCTCCGCGTCGCTCACCTGCTTCGTGCTGTCGACAATCAGGTTCGCCATGCGCGCCACCGGCTGGAGCGTGCCCTGGCCGCGCCCGTGGCCGTTGGATTTGGGGAAGCCCTCCACCGGGTGACGGCTCATCAGGTAGCCCTTGAGCACGCCCTTCTCCACCAGGATCACCGGCTGAGCCTTCACGCCCTCCTCGTCGTAGAGGTAGAAGCCGTTGAGCGGCTCGCCGTTCACCTCGCGCCGGGACGGATCATCCCGCAGCGACAGGAAGGCCGGGAGGATCTGTTTGCCCTCCTGTCCCTTGAACGTCTTGCCGTCGGTGTCGCCATCCTGCCGGTCTGCTTCCAGCCGGTGGCCCAGCGTCTCGTGGAAGAGCACGCCCGCGGCCTCTGGCGCCAGGATGGCCGGGCCCGCGTACGGGGTGATGGCCGGCGCCTGTCGCAGCGCGAGCAATTCATCGATGACCTTTTGCGCCGCCGCGTGCACCCGCGCTTCGTCGGGCATCCCTGCTTCCGTGGGCAGGTAGAAGCTGCGCGAGTTGTCGAGCAGCTGCCCGTCCGGCGCGCGCGTCACCGCGGAGACATGGAACGCGTACAGCGTCTCCTCCGTGATGAGGCGCGTGCCTTCCGAGGACACGAACAGCCGGGTGACCTTGTCCGCGGTGATGCGGACCTCCGAATCGAACAGCTCAGGGTGCGCGTTGAAGCGCTCGGACACGTCGCGCGCCAGCTTGCGCCACTTCTGCCGGTCGAACGGGAACGCCACCGGCGGCTGCACGTAGGTGGCCGGCGTCTCCCTGGAGAAGGACGCGGGGCGCTTGGGGTCCTCCACCGAGTAGACGTCCTCGCCCTTCTTCTTCAGGTACTGGAAGAGGGCGGCCTTGTACTTCTCGTCGGTGACGAGCCACAGCGCCGTGCGCAGCGCGAGCGGCGAGTCGTCCTGCGGCCCGTCCTTGCGCGCGGTGAAGCTGGAGCCCTTGCTGGTGCTGAAGCCGAAGTCGAGCGAGTCCGCCACGGAGCTGTCGTAGTCGTAGCTGCCCACGCGCACGTCCACGCCCAGCTTGCGCTCGCGGTAGTCGTCGTCCTGGAACAGCGCTCCATAGCGCGCGATGATCAACCGCGACTCGTAGTCCTTCACGCCGTAGCTCAGGAAGTACGGCGCTTCATGGCCGCTTACCTTGAGCTGCTGCTGGTTGCGCTGGAGCTCCGCGCTCATCGCGTCCAGCAACGGGGCGCGAGGGTCGGGAGCAGGCGCCGCGCCCATCAGGAAGGACGCGGCCAGGAACAGCGGGAACAGGGGACGGGAGGAGCCAGGCACGGCCACGCACTGTAGCCAGAAACACGGCGAGGGCCCTCCCCTCACGCTCTTGCGTGAAGCGAGGACCCTCCTGCCCGCATGCTCGGTTCGCTACGGGCCTTAAGCCTTGACGATCTTCTCGCGGCCCTGGGTGACGGCCTTGGTCGCGTTGCGCGTGTCGACGACGATGTTCGAGCGCTGGACCAGCTCGTTGTAGTCGATGTGCGAGTGGTCCGTGAGGATCATCACCGCGTCGTACTGGCCAAGCGTCTCCGGGTCGAGCGGGACGGACTTCATCTCCATGTTGAAGCCGTGGCCCTTGTGCAGCTCCTTCACGAACGGGTCGTGGTAGGCGATCTCCGCGCCCTTCTCCTTGAGGAGCGTCATCACGCGCAGCGACGGGGACTCGCGGTGGTCGTCGATGTCCTTCTTGTACGCCGCGCCGATGCAGAGGACCTTCGCGCCGTTGAGCACCTTCTTGTTCTGGTTGAGCGCCTCCATCGTGCGCTGCACCACGTAGTAGGGCATCTGCCAGTTCACCTCACCGGCCAGCTCAATGAACTTGGTGTGGAACTCGAACTCGCGCGCCTTCCACGTCAGGTAGAACGGGTCAATGGGGATGCAGTGCCCGCCCAGGCCGGGGCCCGGGTAGAAGGGCTGGAAGCCGAAGGGCTTGGTGCTGGCGGCCTGGATGACCTCCCACACGTCCACGTTCATGCGGTCGCAGAGCATCTTCATCTCGTTGACCATGGCGATGTTCACGCAGCGGTAGATGTTCTCCAGCAGCTTGGCCAGCTCCGCCACGCGCGTGGACGACACCGGCACCACTTCCTTCAGCGCGCTGCCGTAGAGGGCGACCGCCACCTCGAGGCACGCGGGCGAGTAGCCGCCCACGACCTTCGGAATCGTCTTCGTATTGAAGCCCTTGTTGCCCGGGTCCTCGCGCTCGGGGCTGAAGGCCAGGAAGAAGTCCACGCCCGCCTTGAGGCCGTTCTTCTCCAGCAGCGGCTTCAGCACCTCCTCCGTGGTGCCCGGGTAGGTGGTGGACTCCAGGATGAAGAGCTGGCCGGGGCGCACGTACGGCGCCAGGGCCTCGCCCGTCTGGATGATGAAGGTCATGTCCGGCTCACGCGACGCCGTCAGCGGCGTGGGCACGCAGATGACCACGCAGTCCAGCTCGCGCGACTTCGCGAAGTCGTTGGTCGCCTTGAGCTTGCCGGCGTTGGTGAGCTCCGCCAGCGGCGCGCTGGGGATGTGCTTGATGTAGCTCTCACCCTTGGCGATCTTGTCGATCTTGCGCTGGTCGACGTCCAGCCCCGTGACCGGGAAGCCCGCTTCCGCGAAGGCCATGCCCAGCGGAAGACCGACGTACCCGAGACCCACCACGCCCACCTTCGCTTCCCGATTCTGAATCCGACCCAGCAACGGGTTGCCAACCATCACGCGCATTGTCGTTACTCCCCAGCAGTTGACGTGCGGCCTCGCCGGCTCACACGTCCCGACCCACACCAATCACCTGAAGACGAACACCCACCCCAACCATGCCGGAGGCGTCAGCTGCCTCCGGAACTCCACCGACACCGCCGGCACCACGCGCCCATACGCGGGCGAGTAGCGAGACGGCACGAGCAGGGTCTCCAACCCCTGCCCGAAGAGCACCCAACCCGCGGGTGCATCCGCCGGACCAATCTCCAGGGCCCGTGCATCGAAGGCCTCCGGGCCCTCCTGCACGCGCCCCGCCCGCGCCACCACTTCCGCCGCGGGCTGGCACCACCGCGCCTGCGCATCCGGCAGGTGCAAACGTCCGACCACCTCATGACGGCCCGTTCCGACGAGCCGGTCCCCCACGGCCAGCGCGCGCACGTGCCGGTCGAGGAAGAAGGTCCTCTCAATCCCTACCGGGGCCGGCAGGTGGCGGTAGCCGTCATGGCGCACCACCAGCCGGTCATGCTTCGCGCCGGGCTGGAAGGCCACGACGCGAGCCCGGGCATCCTCCGGCAGCGCGAACAGCCGCGCCGGATCCAACGGGGCCTGCTCCGCCCCATCCACCTGAAGCGTGTTGTGCGCCGCGGTGCTCCGCATCGCGTTGCGCAGGGCCGGATCCCGCGTGTACGAACCCGTGCCTGAATCGACGATGACAGGGCGGCCGGCGAGGTGAAGCTCGAAGGAGAGCTTGTCGTTGTGGCTGTGTCCTCCGACGCCCCGCTGCCCCTGTTTTCCGGCCGAGACGGTGAGCACGGCACCCTCACCGCGCAAGATGTGGAAGCCACCTTCCGAAAAGCTTACCGACGCGGGCGCGGGAGCCACGGACAGCGCGTTGAAGCGCACCAGGCCCGCGTCGCCCAGGAGCCACGCCGCCTCGTCCGGGAACACGCCGCCGCCCAGCCCCGCATCGTTGAAGAGCGCCGCGCCCAGCCCCGCGAGGTAGCTGTGATCTCCGTCCTCGCGCTCCTGGAACGGGAACACACGGCCGCTGTCGTTGTCGCCAATCTGGGGCGCCAGGCCGGACTCTGAAGACCACGCGCGGGCCGCGACGAACATCAATCGCAGACGCGACTCATACGCGGGGCCCAGGGACACGCCCGCGCCGCGAGCGACGAGATAGGCCAGGGTGAAGAGCTCCACCGACAGGCGGTGGTAGGGAATGGAGCCCTCGAAGGACGTGCCCTCGGGGTGGACCTGCGCCTCCATCTGCGCGCGCAGGCCGTTGGCCGCGAGCGCCACCTGTCGAGGCGCGCTGGGCAGCTCCGGGAAGAGCAGCCCCACCACCGCGAGCCCCACGTAGTTGGAGACGAGGTGGTTGTTGGGCACCGCGCTGGTGTCCTCCTGGTGGGCCTCCACCCAGGCGCAGTGCTCCGCGAGCGCGCCCAGCACGGGCACCAGGAACTCCGGACGGCGCACCGCTGGCGCGTCCGCGAACATCACCAGCGCCTGCGCGAGGTTGGCAGCGCGCAGGGCAATCTCCATGGGGCACGTCCAGTGGACGCCCATGCCCACGGGGTTCGCCTGAAGGAAGTCCAGCGTCTGCGCGACGAAGGCCGTGGCGAAGCGCGAGCGCTCCGCTTCGGTGTCCGCCACCCACGCGCCCTGGGCCAGGGCCAGCGCGCTGTCCAGCCGGGCCATCACCCACGGGTACTTCGGATCCATGCCCGTCACGTGCAGCGGCATGCGCTCCACGGGGTCCACCGGATAGTGCCGGCCGCTCACCGGCTCCAGGGACCAGTCCACCGGCTTGCATTCACCGAAGGCCACCTGCGTGCCGAAGACGTCCCACTCCTGACGGAGCGCCTTCGCGGCGCGCTCCAGCGTGCGCGCCTTCGCGCCCGGGAGCTTCTGGATGGCGGCGCGAGCGGACTCGCGCTGCGACAGCTCGCACCAGGCCCGCGACGTGCGGTGATCCAGCGCGAGCGTCACCAGCTCCTCGGCGCGCGTGGCGCCGAACGACTCCAGCAGCTGCGCTTCGTCCACCTGCTCGCGGCGGCGGTACAGCGCCTGCCGTGCGACCTTCTGGACCCGGCGGACCGCGCTCTTCGCGAGCGCCCCAGGCGCCATCCGAGCCATCGTCGCGTAGTAATCGAGAGTACCCATCCGCCCCTTCCCGCCCAGCCTGACGTGGGCAGGTGATAGCAAGCGGCTGGCCAAAGCCTTTTCCCAGCAAGAGCAAGGGTTTGGCGTGAGGGGCCTGCCCGAATGGCGGTAAAAATGTCCGCCCGTACCGATCACCGTGGGTAAAGGATTGCTGCCTGGTGCGGAACGGAAGTGCTCCCTGGTGGAGCCATTGCGCCTCTTGACGGGCATGGCCATTCCTTGGCGCGTGCGGGCTGGGGCTTGGATGGGGCGGCGCATCGAGGACGACCTCGATGCCAGGATGGAAACGACGCTGACGGCGGTGGCCGAGCAGGCGCTGCGCGGAGGAACGCGCGCGGGCCTGGAGGCTCTCCTCAAGGCGTCCTTGCGGCTGACCGGCGCGACCGGCGCGGCCCTCTATGAAGGACGCGTGTGCGTGATGAAGGTGGGGAACGTCCCCGCCCGTCGCGCGGAGGCTTCGAAGCGGCCCACCCTCTTGGAGCTATGGCCCGCGCCACAGACGACGTCGCAGCGGAGCGTGGTGAAGCGCTTCAGCGCGTTCGCCCCGGCGCTGCTCGCGGCGCACGCACGCGAGGTGGCCCAGGGTGCACGTCAGGCCCGGCTGCTGGAAGCGAAGCAGCGCCTGGAGCGCACCGTGGCGGCGCAGGACAAGCGGCGCTCACGCGCGGCGCACGACCTGCGCACGCCGCTGATGGTCATCAAGGGTTACGTGGACATGATGATCAAGGGCACCGGCGGACCGCTGGGCCCGCAGGCGCAGCGCTACCTGGAGCGGATCGCCAAGGTCGCCGCGGATCAGAAGGAGCTCATCGACCGGCGCCTGGCCCCCCCCGTGCCGGGCCTGGATGACCTGCGCCCTGTCCTGACGCACGCCTTCGCGCCCACGCGAGGCCGCGCCGCCGCCACGCTGACGCTGCCCGCGGAACGGACCGTGCCGGTGCGGGGAGCCCGGGCGGACTGGGAGCTGCTCGCCCGCACGCTGGCCAGGGGCACCGCTGGCGCCGTGGCCGTGGACGTCCACCTGGGCCCGGCCCAGGAGGCCTCCCAGTGGCTGCTGCGCGTCCGGGCCTGCCCTGGCGCGGCCCTGACGGCGCGGGCGCAGGCCATGCTCCAGCAGCTCGCGGAGCGCCTGGGAGGCACGCTGGCCGTGGCGGTGGAGCCCCGGCTGGAGCTCACCCTGGTGCTGCCAGGGGATGACGCCTTTCCTGTACCCGCCCACCGCTAGGGGACATCGGGCCAGCGCATGAAAGGTAGGCGGAGGTCGCAACTCGCCTACCCGCCAGTGCGATAAAAGGGAAAGCGGTTTTCCTTCCTGACCCCGAGAGCCTCCCCATGAAGCTCAACCGAAGCTCGAGCGTGCGCTCCACGCAGTCGACGCCGCAGCCGCGTCGCGGCAACTCCCTGGACGCGAAGCCCAACACGACGACGTCGCCGTCCTCGACGCCGACGAAGCCCACCCGGTCGAACTCCGCGCCTCCGACGGCCAACCGGCCGCCTTCCGACGTGTCCCCCGGCAGCCCGTCGCGCACGCGCCCGCGCAACCCGGAAGGGGCGGCGAAGGTGAACGGCACGGACGCGGGCGCCGCGAAGAAGCCCACGACCAACAGTGAGATCCGCGCCTGGTACAAGCAGCAGGTCGCCGGCATCCCCGCGAACGACGCGAAGCTGGCGGCACAGGGCGCATCGCTGGAGGACCGCGCGAAGGCCGCGCACGCCATCCGCCACAAGGCCCGCGTGGACGCGCGTCAGTTCATGGGCACGTTCGAATCCGCGCTGCTCAAGGCGCGCGACTTCTTCAAGTACGGCCGGCTGGACGGCCCCTCGTTCGAGCAGCTCGTCGGTGAGGCCAAGAAGGGCGGCTTGAGCGAGGCGCAGGCGTACGACAAGATCATCAACAGCTCGCAGCGTACCAACCAGGCCGTGGACAACATCTACGCCAAGCCACAGGCAAAGCTATGAACGCTGATCAACTGATGAAGCAGAAGCTGGAGTGGGTGAAGACGTCGGACCCGCTCCACCCGCTGCGCACCAAGGCGGAGGGCAAGGAGCTGCGCCTGCGCATCGGCGACTTCCCCGAGGAGTCCATGTACACGCTGCTCGTCGACGACCAGGAGGTCACCGAGTTCGACGACTGGCCCAAGGCGTGGGTCCGCCCGCGCTGAAGCGCCGCGCGGCTGAAAAGAACAGACGCCCTGTCCCTCGCTCTTGAGCGAAGGACGGGGCGTCGTCGTCTCCAGGCCACCCTGCCCGGCCTTCAGCCCGGCAGCAGCTGGCGCACGAGCTCCAGGAGCTTGCCGCGCTCCACCTCGCGCTTGACGAGGTAGCCGTCCGCGCCCGCCTCCAGACCGGCCGCGCGGTCCTCGTTGCTGTCCAGCGACGTCACCAGGATGATGGGCGTGCGCCGGAACATGGGGTGGCCCTTGATCCGCCGCGCCAGTCCCACGCCGTCCAGCCGGGGCATCTGCCAGTCGCTGACCACCAGGTGGCAGTGCACGCGCTCCAGCACCTGCCACGCCTCCTCGCCGTCCGACGCCGTCACCACCGGGTAGCCGGCGATCTCCAGCAGGGACTTCATGGCGAAGCGCGTGGTGAGCGAGTCGTCGCACACCAGGATGCGCGGCAGCTTGGATTCGCCGCTGGAGGTGCGCGTGTCCGGCTTGGCCGCGCGCAGCAGCTCCGGCGCGTTGAGCACCGGCACCACGCGGCCGTCGTCCAGCACCGCCGCGCCCGCCAGGTGCGTGACGTCCCGCAGGTGCTTGCCCAGCGAGCGGACCACCAGCTCCTGCTGCCCCACCACCTCGTCGATGGCGTACAGCACGCGCTCCTCGCCCAGCGACAGCAGCACCGCGGTCTGCCGCCGGCCCGACTCCAGCGCGAGCGGCATGCGCGGCAGGCCGATGGCCTCCGACAGCGACAGGAACGTGAGCTGCTCGCCGTCCAGCCGCGCCACCACGCGCCCCGCCACCGTGCCCACGTCGTCCGCGTCCAGCCGCAGCACGCGCTTCACGGTGTCGGAGGGAATCGCGGTGACGGTGGTGCCGGTGCGCACCAGCAGGCCCAGCGCCGCCGCGAGCGTCAGCGGCAGGTCCACGATGAAGCGCGTGCCCTTGCCGGGCGTGAACTCCACGTCCACGCTGCCCTGCAGCCGCTGCGCGGTGGCCAGCACCACGTCCAGGCCGACTCCACGACCCGACGTGGACGTCACCTCGTCGCGCGTGGAGAAGCCCGGCTGGAAGATGAGCCGCGCGGCCTGCGTGTCCGACAGCTTGTCCGCCGCCTCCTGGGTCATCAGGCCCCGGCGCACCGCCGTCGCGCGCACGCGCAGCGGATCCAGGCCCCCGCCGTCATCCTCCACGATGACGCCAATGCGCGTGCCCCGCGCCTCCACCCGCACCACCAGCCGGCCCGTCTCCGACTTGCCCGCCGCCTTGCGCGCCGCGGGCATCTCCAGCCCGTGGTCGATGGCGTTGCGCACCAGGTGCACCAGCGGATCCTTCAGCGCGTCCACGATGCGCCGGTCGAGCCGCACGTCGGTGCCGCCCAGCTCCAGCGCCACCTCCTTGCCCAGCCGCGAGGCCGTCTCGCGCACCGTGCGGCGCAGGGGCTCCAGCACCTGCGAAGCCGGCACCATGCGCAGGTCGCGCAGGTCGTCGCGGATGACCTGGCCCACCAGCGCCTGCTGCTCGCCGTCGCGGTGCGCCTCCTTCGCCTGCTCCAGCAGGCGCTTCTGCATCGTGCGCATCAGGCCCAGGCCCGTGCGCAGCGGCTCCAGCGCGGATCCGCCGCCGGACATGGCCAGCTGCGACGCGGCGCGCTCCAGGTGCAGCAGCACCTCATGCGCCTGATCCGTCAGCGACCGGAAGCCCTCCGTGCGCCGGCCCTGCTGCGCCCGCCCGGACACCAGGTGCTCCACCTGGAGCGCCAGCGAGTCCAGCGTCTTCACCGACACGCGCACCGCGCGGTCCACCGTCCCGGCGCGGCCCTCGGGAGCCGGGGTGCTCGCGCGCGCCACGGGCTTCGCGACGGGGGCCGGGGCCAGCTTCACGGGCTCGGGCTCCGGGACCGCGGCAGCGTCCTCCGCCACGCTCAGCGCCATGCGCAGGTCCACCAGCGCGCCCGCCACCTCGGACGCCGCCTGTCCCGCCGCGTCCCCACCCTCCTCCATGCGCGTGAAGCCCAGCGCCGCGGCCTCCGCCAGCGAGGCCACCGCGTCCGCCTGGACGGCCTCCGCGCTCTGGCGCAGGGCGTGCGCCTGGTCCACCGCCGCGCGCACCGCGCCCGCCCGGTCCTCCACCTTGGGGGACACCAGCGTGCTCAGCGCCGCCTCCAGCGCCACCAGCGCCTTCAGCCCGTCCTCGCCCAACGGGCCGTTGATGGCGGCGTCGTCGGACCCGGGGGCGGCCGGCTCCTCGTGGCCCAGGGCCTTGAGCAGCGAAGCCACGCCGTCCACCACGGGCTGTTCACCCGCGTCGCCCCGGTTGAGGGCGTTCTCGATGGCGGAGAGGCCCCGAAGCATCGCCTCCACGGCGCCCCGGGAGATGGGCTGATCCACGTCGACGTGGGACAGCCCGTCTTCAATGGCGTGGACGATGCGTTCGATGTCGTCCAGCCCCAGGCTCGCCGCGGAGCCCTTGAGGCTGTGCACCACGCGCTTGAGCGACGGCAGCAGGTCCGCGTCGCGGGCGCTGGCCGGCTGCTCCAGCCCCAGCACCTTCGACCCGATGGCCTGAATCTGCTCGCGCGTCTCCGCGGCGAACACCGGCCAGATGCTGCGCAGCAACTGCGGATCCATGAAACCCCAGTCCCCTCTAGCCGCGCCGTGCGGCCGCCGGGTTGCCCAGCTGTGTGAGGTCCAGCACCGTGAGCCGGTCCGGAGTCAGGAACAGGAACGGCCCCGGCGGCGGCTGGGACAGCTCCGCGCGCGGCAACTCCAGCCGTCCGTCCACGACCTCCGCCGCCAGCCCGAACGCCTCGTCCTCCACTTCCACCACCACGACCTTGCTCAGGTCGGACATGCCCCCGCCCTCCAGCCCCAGCAGCTGCCGCAAGTCCAGCACCGGCACGATGCGCGAGCGCGACAGGAGCGCCCCCAGCACGTGGCGCGGCGCCCCCGGAAGCGAGCACATCCCGCGCGACTCCAGCACGTGGTCCACGTAGTCGATCTTCACCGCGTAGCGCTCGCCGCCCACCTGGAAGGCGAGCACCGTGACGACCTCCTGGCGCGTCTCGTGGCGCGAGTTGGCCAGCGCCACCGCGCGCTGATGCAGCACCTCGCGCCGCCTGTGGGCGCTCACCACGGTGGCGCCTTCAAGCAGCATCTGGGCCGCGTCGAGCGAGGCCTTCAGCTCGTCGAAGTCGATGGGCTGCAGCTTGCGGTCGTCGGTTGACATGGATGCCCGTTAGTACTTCGTGGCCGGCAGCTTGAGGATGTCCCGCACCTTGGAGCGCAGGTCGTCCACGGACACCGGCTTGTTGAGGAACGCGCTCGCGCCGACCAGTTTCCCCTTCTGGCGGCTCGCGTCGTCCTTCAGCGACGTGAGCAGCATGAAGGGCGTGTCGTGCAGCTTCGGGTCGCCCCGGATGGCCGCGCACAGCGCGAAGCCGTCCATCTCCGGCATCTGCACGTCGGAGATGATGAGGTCGGGCTTCTGCTCGCGCGCCCGCTTCAGTCCCACCGCGCCGTTGGGCGCGTCCAGGAAGTCCAGCCCCCACCCCATCAGGTAGACCTGCAGGAGGTTGGTGATGGTCTTCGTGTCCTCCACGATGAGCACCTTCGCCGCCTTGCGTGCCCCACCCGTCACGTTGCTGTTCATAGCTGGTACCTGCCTACAAGTTCAGAGAAGCGCTTCGACAAGATGGAGAGGTTGCCGGCCACCTGCTCGATGCGCCGGGTGCCCTCCACTGAATCACTCATGGCGGACGTCAGTTCGCCCATCGCCGTGGCGATCTGCTCCACGCCAATGGTCTGCTGCCGCGTGTTGCCCGCGATCTGTCGCGCCGCCCCGGACGACTCGCGGATGACCTCCGACAGGCCCAGGATGGTGGAGCCCGCGCCGCGCGCAAGCTCCATCGCCGCCTGGGCGCGCCGGCTCCCCTCGTCCGTCGTCGTGACGGCCACGCGGGTGCCCTTCTGCACCTCACCCAGGAGGACGCGCACCTGCTCGGCCGCCATGCGGGACTGCTCCGCCAGCGTGCGCATCTCCGTGGCGACCACCGCGAAGCCGCGCCCGTGCTCGCCCGCCTTCGCCGCCTCGATGGAGGCGTTGAGGGCCAGCAGGTTGGACTGCTCCGCCACGTCCTTCACCTGCCCGATGATGTCGCTGATCTGCAGCGTGCGCTCGTTCAGGTCGGTGATGGACAGGGCAATGGCCTTCACCTGTTCGCCCAGCTTCTCCATGCCCTCCACGCTCTCCGTGACGACCTTCTGTCCCTGGGCGCTGAGCGACTCCGACTTCTGCGTCTGAGCGATGACCGCGTCCGCGTAGGACGTGGCCTGCTTGGAGGTCTGGGCGATCTCCGCCACCGTGGTGCTCGTCTCGTTGATGGCGGACGCCTGCTGGTGCGCCATCGCGGACTGCTGCGTGGACGTGGCCAGCACGCCCGCGGCCTCGTGCTCCAGGTCCGTGGCCGCGCCGCGCAGGTCGTGCAGCAGGTGCACCAGCGCGTCCGCCATGGTGGCGAAGCTGCGCGCCAGTTCGCCAATCTCGTCCGTGCCGGTGGTGTCGATCTGCTGGCGCAGGTCCCCCGCCGCGATGCCCACCGCCGCGCGGGCCAGCCGCTCCAGGGGCACGATGAAGAGGCTGGCCATGCCGGCCGCCGCCATCAGGCCCAGCACCAGCACCAGCAGGCCCAGGCCCGCGGTGCGCCAGGTGCTGGAGGACAGCGAGTCCGCCAGCGCCTCGCGGTCCAGCGCCAGCTGCACGGTGCCCACGCGCTTGAGCGTGCCGCCCGGCGGGCCGAAGAGGATGGGCGCCGTCGTCTCCACCACGGGCAGCGTGCCCACCGTCAACAGGCGGTCCACCACCCCGTCTCCGTCCGCGGGCTCCACGGCGGCGGCGGTGGCGAAGTGCTCACCCGCGGAGCGCGCCAGCACCTTGCCGCTCGCGTCGCGGATCACGATGTACGCGAGGTCCGCCACGCTCTTGAGGGCGGCGTCGGTGCCCGCCTGGAGCATCGCCGCGTCATTCGCCGCCGCGGACGGGGACACGGCGAACGCCATGCCGATGCCCACCGCGCGCGCGCGCTTGGTGAGCTCATCCAGCAGGCTGTCGCTCATCTGCATCCAGAACGCGACGGTCAGGATGCCGACCAGCACGATGCCGAAGATGCCCGTGCCCCCGAGGATCTTCGTCCGCAGGCTGAGCCTGGTCGAATCCGCCCCTTGAGGCGACGCCACCTTCAAACCTTTCGCTTCCACGTTGTCCCCACCTCACGTGTACCGGCGCGTTCCATGATGTCAGCGCGCGCCCTGCCAGCCCATCTGCGAAGGACGGGGGGCCAGCGCCTGCCGCAAGCCTCCCGCCGTCATCGTCGTCTCCACGCCTCGCAGCGGGTGCTCGTCATCCAATCCGTCCAGGGCGCGCAGCGCGTTCTGCCGCGCGCGCTCCGCGTCCTCGCGCCGGTCCAACCGGCTGTAGAGCGCCACCAGCGTCGCATGTCCCAGCGCCAGCTGCGGCTCCAGGTACAACGCCTTGCGCACCGCTTCCACCGCCGCGTCCAGGTCGTTGCGCGATTCGGCCACCATCGCCAGGAGCAGGTACGCCTCCGGAGACAGCGCCCGCGCCGCCTCGCGCGCCAGCGCCTCCGCCTCCTCGAAGTGGCCCGCGTGCGCCGCCTCCAGCGCCCGCGTCAGCAGGCCCGCGTCCTTGGCCGCCCGAGCCGCGGGCGTGGCCGCCTGGGCCCTCGGGGCGTCCGTCGCCGGAGCCGAAGTGGGAGCCAGGATGGACGGCCGTGCCACGTAGGCCGGCATGGGCGCGGGCGTGGGGCGGCGGGGCGAAAGCCGCAGGCTGCCCGGCACCGGCGTCTGCCGGCCGAGCGCGGCGGCGGTGAAGGCCGCGGTCGCGTCGCGACGCGGAGGGGCCACGGTCGCGGACTCGCCCCCGCTCCACGGCTGCTCCAGGGGCACGCGCAGGACGGGGGTGCCGTCCACGTCCAGCGTCTCCAGCCCCATCTCGTTGGTGAGCGGCACCTCCGCGGGCGACACGAAGAGCAGCCCCCCCGGCGCGAGCGCGCTCAGCAGCCGGCTCAGCACCGCGCGCACCAGCTCCGGCGTGAAGTAGATGAGGACGTTGCGGCAGAAGATGGCGTGGAAGCCCAGGGACGGCACCGCGTCCGTGGCCAGGTTGTGGCGGCGGAAGTCCACCGTGCGCACGACCTCCGGGGAGACGCTGTGCTGCGTGTCGTTTCCCGACGCGCCCGGGTGCGGCACCAGGAAGCGCTTCTCCAGGTCCGGCTCGATGCGCCGCAGCGACCACGGGCTGTACATGCCGGCCTTCGCGCGCTGCAGGGCCCGGCCGGACACGTCCGTCGCCAGCACGCGGAAGCGCCCGCCGTTGCCCAGCCCCGCGGACATCAGCGCCATGGCGATGCTGTAGGGCTCCTCGCCGCTCGCGCAGCCCGCGCTCCAGACATGGAACGGGCCGCCCTGGTGCGCCTTCGCCCGCGAGGCCAGCGCGCGCAGGTGCTCCGGGTGGCGGAAGAAGTAGGTCTCGCCGATGACGGCGTGCTCGATGAACGCCTCCACCGCCGTCGGCTCGCGGATGAGCAGCTGACGCAGGAAGGCCGCCTCGGACAGCTGGCGCGTCAGCGCCGCGCGGGCCAGCGCGGGCTCCAGCGAGCGACGCAGGCTGCTCGCGAGCGTCAGGCCGCAGGCGCCCTGGAGCACCTCCTCGACCTTCGCGAGCGTGGCGTCGTCGAGAAGCCCGTCGCTCACAGGCCCTCCGTGCCGTTCAGCAGCGCGCTCGTGCGCAGCAGCGGGCGCAGGCCTTCCGGCGTGCGGCACAGCCCGGCCATCAGCCCGGTGCCGTCCCAGGGCAGCTTCTCCTCGCCGCTCTGCGAGCCGTCCACCAGCACCGGCGTCTCCACCAGGTCCTTCACCCGGTCCACCAGCAGCGCCACCATGCGGCCCGCGTCCACCACCACCAGCAGCGAGTCCAGATCCGGCGTGCGCTTGACGCCCATCAGGCGCGCCACGTCCACGACCACCGCCGGGCTGCCGCGGTAGACGAACGAACCGGACACGTGCACCGGCGCGCCGGGCAGCGGATCCAGCGCCACCAGCCGCACCACCTCCTGCACCTGCCTGGCGGGCACGAGCGCGGTCGTGTCGCCTGCCTCCACGGTCAGGTAGAGGCCTGGCAGGCGGACTTCGCCCTGCAAGGTGACGAGTTCCTGGCGCAACTGGTTCTGCTCCGCCTCCAGCGCGCTCAGGCGCTGTTGCACGGAGAGCCGGCGCGCCTGCGGAGGGACGGGGACTCTGGGGGTTTCGGCCATCTGAAGAACTCGGCCCACCGGATGGCGGGCAGGAAGAAAAACCGTAATCCGGGAGCGGTGCCCAAAGCAATGCGGGCTTACCCGAAGGTCGCGACTCACATCCCCCCCTGCGACCGGGGTCGCGCTTGCCCCGACGTGGTGGATTCCGGACCCCCTTGGCGTGCGCCGCACCGGCGAGTTGTGCTTGGATACGGAGCTGCTGCTTTTGCCGGAGAAACCATGTTGCACGCAGCTTCTAGGGGACACGAATGATCAAGAGCGATTCCCCGAGCCCTGAGGCCCCGGGAACGGATCCGCTCATCGGCCGGACGTTGAACGGCCGTTTCAGCATTCTGGAACCCCTGGGCGTGGGTGGAATGGGCAAGGTATACCGCGCCCTCCAAGCGCCGCTGGAGCGGGTGGTCGCACTCAAGGTGCTCAACCCCAACTTCCCGAGCAGCCGAGACCCCGGCTTCCAGAAGCGCTTCCTGCGCGAGGCGTCACTGACGTCGAAGCTGCGGCACCCGAACACCGTCACCGTCATCGACTACGGGCAGACGGACGACGGCATCTACTACATCGCGATGGAGTACCTGGAGGGTCGCACGCTCCAGCAGGTGCTGGGCCAGGCGGGCCCGCTGCCCTGGGCGCGCGCGGTGTCGGTGGCGCAGCAGGTGTGCCGCTCGCTGCGCGAGGCGCACGCGCTGGGCGTCGTCCACCGCGACCTGAAGCCCGCGAACATCATGATCCTCAATGAGGCGGATCAGGACCTGGTGAAGGTCCTGGACTTCGGCCTCGTGAAGTCCGTGGCGCCGCAGCAGGAGGGGCCCGTCAGCCCCGAAATCACCCAGAACGGCACGTTCCTGGGCTCGCCGCAGTACATGGCGCCGGAGCAGGCGCGCAACGTGGCGGACGCGCGCAGCGACGTGTACTCGCTGGGCATCATGCTGTTCCAGATGCTGATGGGCCGGCCGCCCTTCATCGCGCGCGACCACATCGAGCTCATCTTCGCCCACTACAAGGAGCCGCCCCCCACCTTCCAGTCCGTGCGCCCGGATCTCGCGGTGCCGCCGGAAATCGAGATGGTGGTGCGCCGCTGTCTGGAGAAGGACCCGGCGCGGCGCTTCCAGACGATGGACGAGTTGCTGGAGGGCCTGCGCGAGGCGCACATGGCCGCGGGCGGCAACAGCGGCGTGTTCCGCCGGCTGGGCGGCGCCTCGACGACGGGCCCCTACCCCTCGCCGCCGACGACGGGCCCCTACGCGTCCCCGCTGTTCGCCAACGTGGGCAACGCGGAGCCCGCGGATGGCGGGCTCGCGGTGGACATCAGCGTGGAGGTGCCCGCGGACGTGCAGCGCGCCCGCCAGCGCACGCTCATGATGGGCGCGCTGGGCGGCGTGATGGTCGCGGGCCTGGTGGGCATCACGCTGTTCTTCCTGCGCGGCGGCAGCCCGGAGGAGAAGCCCGCGCAGCCGGCGGCCCAGGCCACGGCCCCCACCGCGCAGGCCCCGGTGGCGGAAGCCCCCACGGCGGCGCCCGCGGCGGGCAAGGTGCGCTTCCGGCTGATGAGCCAGCCGTCCGGCGCGCGCGTCTATTACAAGGGCAAGGAGAAGGGCGTGACGCCCTTCGTGATGGAGCTGCCCCTGGGCAGCGATGGCAGCATCACCGCGGAGCTGACCTTCGCGCTCGAGGGCTACCAGACGGAGACCATCATCACCGGCGGCTCCGGTGAGGTGGTGCTGTCACAGAAGCTGACCCGGCGCCGGGGCGGCGGTGAGCGCCCGAGCCGCGTGGACCTGGCCACCGCCTCCACCCCCGAGGACTTCGAGAACGTGGCCCCGGTGACGCCGGGCGGACTCGCGGCGCCGGTGATGATGCAGGCCGCGAACCCGGCCACCCCCGCGGCGGTCCCCGCCACGACGACGGACAAGGCGATGGGCGCGGTGGGCGCCTCCGCCGCGGCGCCGGTCAGCGCGGCGGGCAGCCTGGCGGTGCCGTCGCTCACGACTGGCGCGCTCGCGCCCGTCAACCCGAACGCCGTCATCCCCTTCAACGACGCCATGGAGCGGCCGACGCTGATCGAAGAGGGCCGGGACATCGCCTACACGCGCGAGGCGCTCGCCACCAAGGCGGAGGGGCTCGTGGCGGTCCGCTGCACCATCACCAACAAGGGGCGCGTGGAGAACTGCCGCATCCTGAAGATGGTGCAGCACATGGACAAGGCGGTGCTCGACTCGCTCCAGTCGCGCGTCTACAAGCCCATCCAGTACCAGGGCCGCCCGGCGAACGTGGACTACACGTTCACCATGCGGCTCGTCTCCCCGCGCCGCTGAAAAAGCGCGGCGCACCTCCACCGCGGCCCCCTTCTCATCAAGGGCCGGTGGAGGGCACGAGCGGCGGCGACGGAGGGACGGACGGGGTGGCGCCTCCAGGAGGCACACCCCAGTCCACCACCGGCCAGCCCCGCCGCCGGGCCGCGCGGCGCAGCCGGTGGTCCGGGTTCACCACCACCGGGCGCCCCACCACCTCCAGCACCGGCAGGTCCGAGTACGAGTCCGTGTAGAAGGCGCACGCGGACAGCGGCACCCCCGCCTGCTTCGCGGTGGCCTCCGCGTAGAAGCGCTTGCCCTCGCCGAAACACACGGCCCCCAGCGGGCGCCCGGTGTGCAGCCCCGCCGCGTCGACCTCGAAGCGGTTGCACAGCACGCCGTCCAGGCGCAGCTCGCGCGCCACCAGGTCGGACAGGTAGCCCGAGGAGGACGTCAAGAGCACCAGCCGGTCTCCGGCCTCGCGGTGGGCCTCCAGCGCGACCAGGGCTCCGGGCCGGTACTGCCCGCGCACGGCCTCCGCGTAGAAGTCCGCGGAGCGCGCCTCCAGGGCCTTCGCGTCGGAGCCCGTGAGCAGCGCCGTGGCGCGCAGGAGCACGTCCTGCATGGCCACGAAGCCCAGGTGATAACGGGCGAGCAGCATGCTGGCGCGCAGGGCTTCCCAGCGGGAGATGTGGCCCAGCGCCAGCTCGCGGCGCACCCAGAGCGACGCGGAGTTGGCGGCGAGCAGCGTCCTGTCCAGGTCGAAGAAGGCGACGGCCACGGTCAGAGTCTAACCGCGCGGTCCGCCCGTGGCAGCGCCAGGGAGACCGGCCCGGGGGGCCGTTGACCGCCTGCCCCCGCACATCAGCGCCACGCTCCAGAGCAGCACGGCGGCCAGGCCCGGCCCTCCCGCGGAAGCGCCGCAGCCGGTGCCCTTCCCGTCCGCCACGAGCTTCAGGCCCGGGTCCTCCGGAATCCGGCACTGCGTGGGCGGCAGGCCGCGCGGATACGCCGAGCAGAAGCCGGCCGCGGAGCCCGCGTCGATGACACGCTTGGATGTCTCGCCCTGGGAGGCGGTGGCCTCCATGGTCGAGCCCGCGGAGAAGACGTGGTCCAGCCCGACGACGTGGCCAATCTCATGCGTCATCGTGTTCTGCACATCCGTGGCGACGCAGCCGGTGGACGGGGGGCCCGAGCACGGCGGCCCGTTCACGGTGGTGAAGAGGAAGCTGGGGCCATACTCCGTCTCCGCCGCGTTGAGCTCGATGTCCGAGTCCACCACGCGCCCGTCCTTGAAGCTGAACGACGACGTGGTGAGCCCGATGGTCGCGCCCCCGTGCGCCCAGCACTGGTAGATGTTGCCGCACGTCTCCTTCTCCCAGCACTCGTCGTCCGGCGGGGCGACGTCCTGGCAGTTGCGCTCGCGGAAGGTGACGACGTTGTAGTTGTCGAAGGGGTGCTCCTCGTCGTAGCCGACGTCGACGGAGCGCGACCAGTCCTCGCCCCGGATGAAGCGGAAGTCGCTGCACGTCGAGGACAGCGCCCGCCACGCGTCGAAGGCCGCCTCGATGGCGGCGACCTCCGTGTCCCCGGGCGTGCGCGTGCTTCCGGCCGCGTCCAGGTGGTAGACGTAGTCACGCCCCGGCCAGACCAGACACAGCGGCCGGCCCGGCACGAGCGTGCGCTTGAAGTCCTGCTGCGCGCCCGCCGCTCCCGCGCACATCAGCACTCCCAGGAGCAGCAGGCGATGGCTCACCGTCCACCCCGCCGGCGGCGCGCCAGCAGCGAGGCCGCGGCCAGGAGCGGCAGCACCGCCAGTCCGCCGGTCGCCGCGGTGCAGCCGTCGTCACCCTCCCCGTCACCGTCCCCGTCGCCGTTCCCGCCGCCCGGCACCGGGAAGCAGGGCTGGCTCGCGCTGCCCTTGGGGTACGCGGCGCACACGAAGCTGCGCGAACCAGGGTCGATGTCGCGCTTGGACGTCTCGCCCGGAGGGGCGCTGGGGTTCATCGTGGAGCCCGTCGCCAGCGTGTGGTCCAGGCCCACGAAGTGGCCCACCTCATGGGTGGCCGTGTTCTGCACGTCCGTGTCCACGCAGTCCGGCGTGGCCACGATGCCGCACGGGCCGCCGTTGCCGGTGGTGAAGTTGAAGCGCGCGGCGTTGAAGGAGATGTCCGAGTCGTAGACGACGCCCGTGCGCTCGTCGTACGTGGTGAGCGTGATGGCGATGGTGCCGTCGCTGTCATCCCAGCAGTCGTACGTGTTCGCGCACGTGTCCTGGGTGAAGCAGGCGTCCTTGGCGTCCACGACCTCGCGACAGGAGCGGCCCCGGAAGAGGATGAGGTTGATGTTGTCGCCGGAGCGGTTGTAGCCCACCGTCCGGGAGTTCACGCGCGAGCCCTCGGCCAGCGTCAGGTTGCCGCAGCTGGCGAAGATGTCCTGCCAGCTCTGGAACGAGCGGGTGATGGCGTCGAACTCCGTGTGGTTCGTCGCCTTCGGGTTGCCCACGGTGCTCTGCTGCCAGGTGACCTTGGACTGCGTCCAGTACAGGCACTGCGTGGCCTCATCCCCGGGGGACACGCGGCTGCGCACGTACGGCGCGGAGCTCTGCCCCATCACCGCCGCCAGCACCACCCACGACGCGAGCGCGCCCATCACTTCGCCCCCTTCTTCGAGGGCGCCGCCTGCTGCGCCTGGACCGCCGCGCGCACGGAGGCCTTCAGCTCCTCCAGCGTCACCGGCTTCGCGTTGGAGGCTGTCTCCTGGCGCGTCTTCGGATCAATCAGCACCGCGTCCCCGGTGGACGCCGGCACCGCCATCGCGCCCGGGCCGGTGCGCTTCACCTGGTACTTGCCCTGCGCCATGCCGGACAGCTGGAACGCGGCCGCGCCGCGCTTCTCCAGGAAGACGACGACCTCCTCGCCCTCGGAGAAGGACGCCAGGCCACCCACCACCTGGCCAATGTCCCCCACCCGGCCTCCCGGCTGGGTGACGATCACCGTGCCGCCGGGCTGCCCCTTGAGGGCCTCCGTCACTTGAATCTCCACGTCGGTGACGATGCGGCGCTTGTCCCCGCTCCAGCGGCTCTGCACGCGCCGGACGACACCCTGCACCACCGCGTCGGACGTCTGCGCCATCTGCGGCAGGTCCGTCCGCAGCAT
Organism: Corallococcus sp. CA049B; assembly: GCF_003611685.1. Lineage (NCBI taxonomy): Bacteria > Pseudomonadati > Myxococcota > Myxococcia > Myxococcales > Myxococcaceae > Corallococcus > Corallococcus sp. CA049B. The sequence goes on from NZ_RAWC01000027.1 coordinate 26,829, forward strand.
CGTGGTGGCCCCCACCGGCAGCCCTCCGAGCAGGGTGGCCAGCACCACCGTGCGAACCGCGTGTCGAATCGACATGGATAGTCTCCTTGGCCGCGCAGCCTAACCCCAAGCGGGCGGCTTGCGTTGACCCTCGTGCACCCGTCCTGCTATCGCGCGCCTGCCCATGGCTCCGTCAAAACCCCGCGTCCGCTTCGCTCCGTCACCTACTGGATACCTCCACATCGGAGGCGCCCGTACCGCGCTCTTCAACTACCTCTACGCGAAGCGCTACGGCGGAACCTTCATCCTGCGCATGGAAGATACGGACCAGGAGCGCTCCACGCCCGAGTCCGTCCAGGCCATCCTGGATGGCCTCAACTGGCTGGGCCTGGACTGGGATGAGGGCCCCGGCAAGGAGGACCCGAAGTACGGTCCCTACTTCCAGACCCAGCGCCTGGACACGTACCGCGCGCACGCCGACCAGCTCATCGCGCAGGGCAAGGCCTTCCGGTGCTACTGCACCCGCGAGGAGATCGCCCAGCGCCGCGAGGCCGTGGAGAAGGAGAAGGGCCAGGGCTCCTACAAGTACGAGGGCACCTGCCACGACCTGAAGGCCCCGCCCCCCGGCAAGCAGCTGGGGGACGCCGTCATCCGCTTCCGCATGCCCTCCGGCGAGGGCACCGTGTCGTTCAACGACAAGGTGCTGGGCACCATCACCAAGCCGCACTCGGACCTGGATGACTGGGTGATGATGCGGGCGGACGGCATCCCGCTCTACAACTACGGCTGCGTCATCGACGACCACCTGATGGACATCACCCTGGTGTCGCGCGGCCAGGAGCACATCAACTCCACCTTCCCGCAGCTGATGCTCTACCAGGCGCTGGGGTGGACCCCGCCGGAGTTCGCGCACCTGCCGCTCATCCTGGGGCCGGACCGCGAGAAGCTCTCCAAGCGCAAGCATCCGGAAGCGGACGTGATGCTGCACAAGCGCACGGGCATCATGCCGGAGGCCCTGCTCAACTTCGTCACCCGCCTGGGCTGGAGCCACGGCAACGACGAGGTCATCAGCCGCGAGCAGATGGTGGAGTGGTTCGACTTCGACGGCGTGGGCAGCACCTCCGGCGTGTGGAACCCGGAGAAGCTCCAGTGGCTCAACCAGCAGTGGTTCAAGCTGCTGCCCCCGGCCGTGGTCGCGGAGCGGCTGGTCCCCTTCCTGGAGGCCCGCGGCTTCCAGGCGAAGGGCGATTCTCGCCTGGAGCCGCTGGTGCTCGCGCTGCGCGAGCGCTCGCGCACCCTGGAGGAGATGGCGAACACCGCGTCCATCTACTTCAAGAGCGGCGTCACCCTGGATGAGAAGGCCGCCGCCAAGCACCTGAGCGGGGACTCGCTCCACCTGCTGCGCCAGGCCCGGGAGAAGCTGGCCGCCCTGCCCGCCTGGACGGTGGAGCCGCTGGACGGCGTGGTGAAGACGGTGAGCGAGGCGGCTCAGGTGGGCATGGGCAAGGTGGCCCAGCCCCTGCGCGTGGCCATCACCGGCAACACCACCAGCCCCGGCATCGGGGAGACGCTGCTGCTCGTGGGGCGCGACGAGGCCCTCAAGCGCATCGACGCGGCGCTCGCTCGCGGGACGTGAGATTGACGGTGGACGCGAGCATCGCCGGGCCCTATCTTGGCCGGCGATGACGCGACCGCTTGACAGCCTGAGACCGCATTTCTATAAGGCGCGCCCGCTCGGGGCGGTGCTGCTGGCCCTCTGGGCAACGGCTTCCGGCGCCGAGCTGGTGAACGGCGCACAGATTCCGGATGGTGCCCAGAAGGTGGGCGAGAACAGGTACCGGGCTTCGCGAGACTTCGAAGCGACGCTCGACTACTACAAGAACGTCTACCCGACCTCGAGCTACCCGAGGCGGTCGATCGTCAACCAGCCGGGCGTCAAGGCCGTGCACATCTCCAACCCCTCCGGGAAGAACTTCGAGGGGCTGAATATTTACGAAGCGAACGAAGAGGTTCGCATCTACGTCGTCCCGCTGCAGGGGGCGGCGAAGCCGGCGAAGAAGAACGAAGGCAAGCCGGTCAGGAAAACGAAGTAGTTGAAGTCAGCAGCAGAAGTCGGTAGTAGAAGCGCCCGCAACAACGCAGCCCGCAGCACGCAGCGCCTTGGGGAATCGTCTAACGGCAGGACAGCAGACTCTGACTCTGCTTATCTAGGTTCGAATCCTAGTTCCCCAGCTGAAAATCTCCGGTTGACGAAGCAAAACGGAGAATGTAGGAAGCAGCAGCAGAAACGAAGCGGTTGTAGGGAAGCAGCTGGCCCTGTCGTCTAGTGGTTAGGACGGAGCCCTCTCACGGCTCAAACTCGGGTTCGAATCCCGGCAGGGTCACTCAGAGACGCCCACCTTCGGAAACGAAGGTGGGCGTTTCGCTTTGCGGGCCAAGGCGCTCTGCCCTGCCCTCTCGGATAGAGCTCCGGCGGTGCCGCGCCCAGGCTTCTGGACGCGGCCCGGAGGATTCGGCTCAGTTCGGGGTCGCGATGCTCTGGCGGAAGGCGTCCAGCGCGGCGGTGAGCCGCTGCTGGGCGCGCTGGATGCCCCGGCGCATCAGCAGCATTCGCACCTTCTCCGGCAGGACGCGGACGGCGTTGGACTGGCCGTAGCCCACCAGGTCCATGCGCAGGGTGATGGCCTCCAAGAGGTCGCTCAGGTCTGCGTCCGCGCCGGCCAGGAGCACCACGTCCGGGGAGCGGCCCTGGAGCCGCTCCGCCAGCGTGTGCCACTGGGGGTCGCCGGTCTCCACCACCACCACGTCCGCGCTCTCCAGCTGGGGCGAGTACGGCGGCAGCTCCACCACCTCGAAGGCCGCGTCGCGCAGCACCTTCACGGCCTCGGCGCTGCCCACCACCGCGACGTTGCCGCCGTGGCCCAGGCGCACCGCCTGCTCGTAGTTGCGCAGCTCCGTCTCCAGCGCCTCGTGCGCGGGCTCCGGAGCATCCCGCCCCGCGTCCAGCAGCGCGGCGGCCTGCCGGGCCATCTCCCGGGCGCCGTCGCGCGTGCGCACCCGCTCCGAGCGGCGCTCCAGCGCGGCGCGCACCTTGGCGCGCAGCACGCGCAGGTCATCGAAGGGCTTCACGATGTAGTCGCTGGCACCGGCGGCGAACGCGGCGATGACGGACTCGGAGCTGGCGTAGGCGGTGATCATCACCGCCTCCAGCGCGGGCTGCATCCGCCGCGCTTCCGCGATGAGCTCCACCCCGCCCATGCCGGGCAGGTTCTTGTCCGTCACCAGCACGTCGAAGCGCTGGTCCTTCAAGAGGACGAGCGCCTCCTCCGCGCTGCCCACGGGGGAGGTGATGAGGTCCGCCTCCCGCCCCAACAGGCGCACGCAGATGTCGAGCACCACCGGCTCGTCATCCACCAGCAGCACCTTCGAGGCGAGCGGCCCCCGCCCTTCCCCTTCACCTTCACCGGTCTCGAACGGGAGATCCATGAATTGGGAGGATCGCACAGCTCTCGTCCAACTTCGAGGGTGGGAAACAGGCGCGCCCACTATGCTCTCCCGGTGAGCTTCGAAGACGCGCTGCGGGAGAACCGGGTGCCACCGCGGCTGGGCGACGTGCGGCTCTTCTACGACGGGGGCCGGCTGGTGGGGGAATCCCTACCCCCTGCCTGGACGCTGCGGCTGTTGCCCACGCTCCTCGTGGTCCTGGCCGCCGTGTGCACGGGGGTGGGCTTCCTGCTGCTCGTCCTGGACACGGCCCGGACGCCGGGCGCCGCGACCCTGCTCGTGCTGGCGGGGGGCCTGGTGGGTGGCGCGCTGATGTTGGAGGCGCGGCTGCGGCGGCGGCGCTTCGTGCTGCACTTCAAGACGGAGTCGCTGCGGCTGGAGACGCTCGCGTGGGCCCCGGGCGCGGCGCGCACGGAGGTGCTCCCCTTCGACGACGTGCGCGCGGTGCACATCGTCCAGCCTCCGAGGGGCGGATACGCACTGGTGGTGGAGTACGGCCCGGAAACCGCGCCCCGGCGCGCACTCCTGGTGCGGGACGTGCGGGAACAGGAGAGCGACACCCTCTACCGGGTGTGGCGGCTCTTGCACAACGCCTTCGGGCTCAAGGGAGCGGGGCTCGCTTGAAGGTGAGCTCGATTTCGGTGCCCTCGCCCGGCGTGGACGCCAGGCGCAGCTGACCGCCGAACTGCATCACCAGCTCGCGGCAGATGGACAGGCCCAGCCCCGTGCCGATGCCCACGGGCTTCGTGGTGAACAGCGGCTGGAACACCTTCTCCTGGAGCGCCACGGGGATGCCGCAGCCGTTGTCCGACACGGTCAGCACCACGTCCTCGTCGCGCGCCGCCCACCGCACGTCGATGCGGCCCGGACGGCCCGTGCCCTCCATGGCCTGCGCCGCGTTGACGATGAGGTTGAGCAGCACCTGGCACAGCTTCACCGGGCCGAAGACGATGCGGATGGGCTCGCCGTTGCTGGTGAGCCGCGCCCGGTCGCGCACCTCCGCTCGCGCCAGCTTCACCGCGAAGGAGACGACCTCCGCCACCTCCGCGGTGGCCTCCATGTCCTCGCCGCGCGCCTGAGCGCGCAGGCCCAGCGCCACCCCGCGCAGGTGGGTGGCGCCCTCGGACAGGTCCTTGATGAGCGAAGGCAGGTCCTCGATGGTGGAGGACACCTCCGCGTCCGGATCCGTGGCCAGGTGCCGCGACACGTACTGCACCACCCGCTCCATGTCGCGCTGGAGCGACGACACGTTCTGCGTGAGGTAGCCCACCGGGCCCATCAGCTCGTGCGCGATGCCCGCCGTCACCTGCCCCAGCGTGGCCAGACGCTCGGACTTCATCATCCGGCCTTCCACTTCGCGGATGCGCAGCTCCAGCCGGGCAATCTTGAGCGCGTCCTCCAGCGCCGCCAGCAGCTCCGCGCGGTCCCACGGCTTGACGAAGTAGCGCGTCACCTGGCCGCGGTTCACCGCGTCGATGACGGCCTGCATGTCCGCGTACGCCGTCACCAGCATGCGCCGGGCGTCCGGCGCGATGGTGCGGGCGCGCTCCAACAGCTCCACGCCCGTCATCCCCGGCATGCGCTGGTCGGACAGCACCACGCCAATCTCCGAGCGCCGCTGCTCCAAGAGCGCCAGGGCCTCGTTGGGGGACGAGCACCGGAAGATGCGAAACCGCTGCCCGAAGTTGGCGTCGAACACCCTCAGGTTGAGGGCGTCGTCGTCCACGTACAGCACGGCGGGCAGGTCCGAGGCGTTCATGGAGCTCCTCCAGACCATGGCTTCCTCATCCGGAAGACAGGCTGGTCGCGCCGAGGATAACGCGCACGTCCGTCAGCGCGCCTGGGGGTACCTTGTACCCAGGCCGAAAGCGAACGTCACGTACAGCACACGGCCTCAGGTGGAGGCGTCCCCGAGCGCGAGAGCCACCGTGTCCACCGACGGGAAACGGCCCCGCGGCAGCGTGCCCAACAGCGACACCACGTGGGAGGGCGCTTCGTTCTCGCGCGCGACCCAGACCAACTGCTCCGCGGTGAGCGGATACACCGCGCCGCGCAGCGCCTGCTGCAGCGAGTGCGCCAGGGACACCGCCGGAGTCAGGGGAACCGGTGACGGCTCCACCTCCCGCAGTCCAAGTCCCAGGCGCTCGCGAGTCATGTCGTCGTTCATTGAGTGAGAAGTTAAGCAGCGAACCGCGCCGCCTGCCGACCTTTTTTCGCCGTCCGAAGGGAGTCAGGCAGGCAGGCGCTCTGCCCCTCCATCCCACCGGGTGGCCACGCCAGCGTGGGCATCCCACCGTACCGCCACGGAAGTCCTACCCACGCCCCCGACTTCGGGGAGGAGTAACGCACCATGGCGAACAAGAAGAACGAGGACGTGAAGCCGGTGAAGCACGTGGAAGCGACGCGTCCGGAGCCGTGGCCCGGCATCCAGGGCCGCAGCCAGGAGCACGAGGAGGAGCTGGAGACGGGCACGCGCCGCGCGGAACAGGCGGACGTCACGGAGGCCCAGCGCAAGCTGGAGAAGGACGTCGAGTCGGACGAGCCGACGCGGGAGTAGTCCAGGCCAGGCCCCGCCCCCGTGCGTGTCACACGGGGGCGGAAGCCGGCGGACCGCTCGACCGCTAGAACAGCAGCCGCGAGGGGTGCTCCAGGAGCCCCTTCAGCTCGCGGAGGTACTCCGCGCCGGTGGCCCCGTCGATGACGCGGTGGTCACCCGACAGCGTCACCGTCATCATCTTGCGCACCGCCAGCTGGCCGTCACGCACCACGGCCTTCTCCGCCACCGCGCCCACCGCGATGATGGCGGACTGGGGCGGGTTGATGACGGCGATGAACTGGTCGATGCCGTACATGCCCAGGTTGCTCACCGTGAGCGAGCCGCCGTTGTACTCGGCCGGCTTCAGGGCGCGCTTGCGGGCGCGCTCCGCCATGTCGCGGGACTCGGCGGAGATGGCCTGCAGGCCCTTGAGGTCCGCGTCGCGGATGATGGGGGTGATGAGCCCATCCTCGATGGCGACGGCGATGCCCACGTCCACGGTGCCGTAGTGCAGCACCTGGTCGCCCTGGAGCGACACGTTCATCTTCGGTGAGCGGCGCAGCGCGATGGCCGCCGCCTTCACGATGATGTCGTTGACGGACACCTTGAGGTCCAGCGCCTTGGCCTCCTCGCGGATCTTCACCGCGGCGTCCATCTCCACCTCCACCGTGAGGTAGAAGTGCGGCACGCCGGGCTTCACTTCCGACATGCGCTGGCCAATGACCTTGCGCATGGAGGACATGGGCACCGCCTGCGGCTCCGGACGCGTGCCGAAGGCGCGAACCTCCGGCGGGGCCCCGGCCTTCTTCGCCGCCGGCGCCTGCGCGGGAGCCTTCGCCAGGCCCTGGCCCAGCGCCTGCTCCACGTCGCGCTTCACCACGCGGCCCAGCGGGCCCGTGCCGCGCACCTGGCTGATGTCCAGCCCGCGCTCCTGGGCCATGCGCTTCGCCAGCGGGCTGGCGCGCAGCCGGCCGCCAGCGCCGGAGGCCGGAGCCTGGGGCTCGCGGCGCAGCGGAACGACCTGTCCCCCGGCGGGCGCGGACGGAGCCGCGGCGCCAGCGGCCTTGGGAGCCGCCGGAGCCTGGGGCGCGGCCGCCGGAGCGGAGGCCCCGGCCTTGGCGCCCTTGGGCGTGAGGAACGCGATGGGCGCTCCGACCTTGGCCATGTCGCCCGCCTGCACGGTGATGCGCGCGAGCGTGCCGTCGTCGTACGCCTCCACCTCGAGGTTGGACTTGTCCGTCTCCACCTCGGCGATGGCGTCCCCGGAGGAGACCTTGTCCCCCTCCTTCTTCAGCCACTTGACGATCTTCCCCTCCGTCATCGTCGGGGAGAGGGAGGGCATCAGGATGGCAATCCCCTCGCCCGCGCCGCTGGCGGCGGGAGCCGGGGCCTGCTCGGGAGGCTTCGGGGCAGCAGGAGCGGCGGCCTTGGGGGCCTCCGCCTTCTGGGGCACCGGAGCCGAAGGCGCACCACCGGTGGCCTTCTCACCCTTGGCGCCGAGGAAGCCGATGGGCGAACCCACCGTGGCGACCTCGCCCTCGGGCACGGCGATTTCAATGAGGTAGCCGTCGTCGAAGGCTTCCACCTCGAGGTTGGACTTGTCCGTCTCAACCTCGGCGATGGCGTCTCCGGAGGAGATCTTGTCTCCCACCTTCTTCAGCCATTTGACGATCTTCCCCTCCTTCATCGTCGGGGAGAGGCTGGGCATCTGGATGGGCGTCGCCATACGCGTTCAGGCTCCCTCGCGGTACAGGACCTTCTTGATGGCGGCGATGATCTTGGGCGCGTCCGGTTGGGTCGCGTTCTCCAGGTTCGCCGCATAGGACATGTTCACATCCAACCCGGTGACGCGCACGACCGGCGCGTCCAGGTCGTCGAACGCCTGGGACTGGATGAGGTCCACCACGGACGCGCCGACACCGGCCAGCGCCCAGCCCTCCTCGCAGATGACCGCGCGGTTCGTCTTGCGCACGCTCGCGAGGATGGCCTCCTCGTCCAGGGGCCGCAGGGTGCGAAGGTCCAGCACCTCCACGCTGATGCCTTCCTTCGCCAGGGCCTCCGCGGCCTCCATGCAGAAGTAGTACATCCGGCTCCAGGTGATCAGCGTGACGTCCGTGCCCTCACGCTTCACGTCCGCCTTGCCCAGCGGGACGATGTGCTCGCCCTCCGGGACCTCGCCCTTGATGGCGTAGAGGCGCTCGCCCTCGAACATGACCACCGGGTTCTCGTCCCGGATGGCGCTCTTGAGCATGCCCTTGGCGTCCGCCGGGGTCGCCGGGGCGATCACCTTCAGGCCGGGGAAGTGCGCGTAGTTGGCCTCCAGCGCCTGGCTGTGCTGGCTGGAGAGCCGGCCGCCCGCGCCGCCCGGGCCGCGGAACACGATGGGGCAGCGCAGCTGGCCGCCGCTCATGTGGCGCAGCTTGGCCGCGTTGTTGACGATCTGGTCCATCGCCAGGATGGCGAAGTTCCAGGTCATCATCTCCACCACCGGACGCAGGCCCACCGCCGCCGCGCCCACGGAGAGACCCGTGAAGCCCAGCTCGCTGATGGGCGCGTCGATGATGCGCGCGCTCCCGAACTTGTCCAGCAGGCCCTGCGACACCTTGAACGCGCCGTTGTAGCGGCCCACTTCCTCGCCAATGAGGAACACATTGGCGTCGCGCTCCATCTCTTCGGCGAGCGCCTGGTTCAACGCTTCGCGATACATCAACTCGGGCATCGTCGGCTCCGAACTCGAATCTCGAAAGGGTAGTGGCTTAAGGGAACGGGGGCGCTAGCGGGTCAGGCCCGCCTTCTTGTCCGCCAGCTCGGCCTCGGCGCGGGGCTCCAGGTCCCAGGTGACCTTCAGCTCCTGGCCCGACGGGTACTTCGGCCAGTTCGTCACCTTCACGCCCAGCACGCGCTCGCGCGGGCGCACATCCTCCTCGCCCGGCTCCACGATGGTGTCGCGCCACAGCTCGTCCACGCTGGGCTCGGGCGACTCGTCGGCGAACTTCACCGCCGCGTCCACCGCGCGCTTCTCCTCTTCCTCGATGGCCTCGAAGTCCGCGTCCGTGAGCTTGAAGCCCTGCTTCATCGCGAACTCGCGCAGCTTCGGGATGGGGTCGTTCTTGCGCTCGTCCTCCACCTCCTGCTTGGTGCGGTAGTTCGCGGGGTCCGCCATCGAGTGGCCGCGGAAGCGGTACGTGTTCGCCTCCATCAGCACGGGGCCCTTGCCCGCGCGGCAGTACTCGGCGGCGTCCTTCACCGCCTCGTACATCTTGAGGACGTCCATGCCGTCCACCGCTTCGCCGCGCATGCCGTACGCGGAGGCGCGCTTGTGGATCTCCGGCACCGCGGACGTGCGCGCGATGGCTGTGCCCATGCCGTAGCGGTTGTTCTCGCAGATGTAGATGACCGGCAGCTTCCACTTCTGCGCCATGTTGAAGGTCTCGTGGAACGAGCCCTGGTTGGCGGCCGCGTCGCCGAAGAAGCACACCGTGACGCGGTCTTCGTTGCGGTAGCGGCTGGCGAAGGCCATGCCCGCCGCGAGCGGAATCTGCCCGCCGACGATGCCGTAGCCGCCGTAGAAGTGGTGCTCGATGTCGAAGATGTGCATCGAGCCGCCCTTGCCCTTGCTGTAGCCGGAGCCCCGGCCGAACAGCTCCGCCATGATCATCCCGGCGTCGCTGCCACGCGCCAGCGGCTGGCCGTGGTCGCGGTAGGCGGACAGCATGTAGTCATCCGGGCGGATGGCCTCGTTGCAGCCCACCGCCACGGCCTCCTGGCCGATGTAGAGGTGGCAGAAGCCGGCGATCTTCCCCAGCGTGTACTGCTGGCCGGCCCGCTCCTCGAAGCGGCGCAGGAGGTACATCTTCCGGTACATCGTCAACAACAGGTCCTTCGAGTACGCGCTGGCCACCGCGGCATGCCTCCGTCTGGGCCGCCCCTGAAGACCCGAGGGGGAAGGGCGGCGAACGCCGTGCGCCTCTTAGCGCGCGGCCAAGGGACTTCCAAAGCCTTTCAGAAACCGTCTTCCACCGTGCCTTTCTTTCAGGCGCGGTGCGTCACGTCCTCCATGGAGAAATGCGGCACCGACACGATGCCATCCATCAATTCCACGGCCCGTCCCGAGTGGTCCGTGGCCAGATGGATGACCGTCGCTTCTGGGAAGCGGTGGCGGTAGTCATTGGCGTGCGTGGGCTCATTGTCGAACGCCGCCACCACGGTGCCCATGCGGCCCAGGCGCGCGTGCGCGTCGCGTTTGAAGGCGTCGTCGTTCTCCGCGAGCGTGGGCTTCATGACCAGGTGCACGCGCCCGTCCGTGCCGGGGGGCGTCACCATCTCGCAGCGCGCGAGGCAGGCCACGGTGCCCTCACGCATCGCTTCATGGCGGCCTGTCAGGTAGACGACCTGCGCGCCCGTGGCGGCCACCGCCTGGGTGAAGGCGGCCGCGCCATCAATCGCCTCGTCGGAGACGCAGTAGGCGCTCGTGAAGAAGCGCTCCTGCCAGAAGGCGCGCGCGTCCGCGTAGCGATGCTCCACCTCCGCGTCCTCCATGCCGCACGCGCGCATGGCGGCGCGCATGTCCCAGCCGGTGTCCCAGTGGCGCGGCTCGCACACGGAGAGCAGGTGCAGGGACCGGGCGTCGCCGTACTCGCGCAGGATGCGCGCCTGGCGGGGCCGGTTGTCGAAGAGGGTGGAGTCCAGGTCGAACGCCAGGACAGCCTGGGGGCCGAGCGAGCGGGCCTTCTCCAGGATGCTCCGGAGTGCCTCGCGCCAATCCGGCCGCACGCGTTGCTTGAGATCTTCAAAAGCCATGGACGCCGGAAGATACATGCCCCCGGCGCGGGGCGGCCCATCAAATCACGCGCCCTGGCGCCACGCGGCCGGCTGGATGGGCACCGGCCCCGCGGGCTCCGAGGCCCCCACCGGAGCCTGGACGAAGTTCTGCATGCGCTGGATGCCGTTGCGATCCAACACCAGGCGGACCAGCTGCGCGGATTCGTGACGCACGCCGTCTTCCATCACCGTGAAGCGGAAGACCAGGTCCACCGGGTAGCGCTTCGCGCCCCGGATGTGGCCCACGGAGAAGTCCTCCAGGTCCACGTACTCCAGCGCGAACTCCGGCTCGTCCATGTCGCGCAGGAAGCGCCCCACGTGCAGGCGCAGGATGTCCGTGACGCCCGTGAGGCCGCGCTCGGAGCGGGGCAGGAGGCGCGCGTCCAGCACGATGCGCTTCTGGTAGCGGATGACGGCTTCCGACAATTCGCCCTGCGACACGGTGAGGAAGTCGTCCTGCAGCCGCAGCGACGACACCGCCTGCGGCACCTTCACCGCCGCGCCGTAGTCCACGCGCTCCTCGCACGTGCCGATGGCGCGCGCCGTGACGGGGTCCACCAGGTCCGTGGTGCGGTCGTAGAGGTGTGTGGCGGCCACGCGGCTGAACATGCGCCGCAGCCCTTCCTTGATGCGGTCCTTCATCATGTAGCCGACCACGGCCACCAGGAAGAAGTTGAGGCTCACCTGCGTGAAGCGGACCTGCGCCCAGAGCGCCACCGACGTGGCGAAGGCCATGGCCACGCCCGCCGCGATGGCGAAGAGCACCTCCTCCCAGCCCTGCCGCCGCTGACGGCGGCGCGAGGACAGGAAGAGCACGTTCATGCAGAACTTCTTCAGGAAGCCCAGCCGCTGCATGTACTCCTCGTTGTCCCCGGTGGGGCTCAACACGGAGCGCAGCCGGTGCTCCTTGCGATAGGACTCCTCGCGCAGCACCGCCTCCATCAAACCCTTGCGCAACGGCAGCCACGGCCCCGTGCGCGGCAGCGCGTCCATGTCCGCCACCGCGCGGCGGAAGAACTGCTCCACCAGCAGGCTCACGTACTCGTCCACCAGCCGCAGCGACGCGCGCGTCTTCTCCTGGAGCTTCGCCTCACCGGTGGCGCGCAGCCACGCGCGGAAGCGCTCCAGCACCACGGGCACGGAGTCCCCCGCATGCCGCACCACCGACTCCAGGTCCACCCTTCCCGCCTCGCCCGTCTTCGCGTCACAGCGCGTCTCCACCGTGGTGGCGAAGCGGCGCAGCGCGCCGCGCAGCACGCACGAGAAGAGCTTCGCCTGGTAGACGACGTCCGACTCCGGCGCCACGCCCGCGCGCTGCCACGCCTCCAGCTTCACCAGCGGCGAGCCCTCCGACGACAGGAGCTCGCCCAGCCCCATCACCGGCGTCTTGAAGCGCACGTAGTTGTGGATGTCCGCGTAGAAGTCCGCGCGAGGGTACGTCTCCGCGTCGATGTTCAGGCTCGACGGCAGGAAGAGGTAGGCCTCCACCAGGTAGCGCGTCTCGTCCGCGCCCGTGGGCTGGTACTCGAGCTTGATCTCGAACTGCTTGCGGTCGTGGACGTCGAACCGGCTGTGGAGTGCTTCGGGGGCCTGGGACACAAACTCCAGTCTACGTCACAGGCCTGTCACACGGGAGCCACCCTCACCGAAGGATGGGAAAGCGTCCGGGGTGACACACCCGGACGCACTCCCATGGCGCCTCAACCGTTGGTACCCGTACGAGAAGAGGAGGCGCCCGGCAGGGCGCCCGGGACGACGTCGCCCACCGGCAGGGGCGCCGCCCTGGGCTGGGGCTTCGCATTCCACACCCGCGACGCCAGCACCAGGCCCACGACGGCCAGCGGCAGCATGGCCAGGGGCCACGGCTTCCAGTTGGCGGGGTCCTTCATGGCGTCGCCGGTGGGCAGGATGGCCCCGTAGACGAGCGCGTGGATGGCCGTGCCCGCGTACACCGCGCCGTCGATGATGCCCACCACGATGCCCGCGTTCTTCTTGCCGCCGAAGTCCATGGTGGCCGTGCCGGACAGCATGCCGTGCACACCGATGACGCACAGGGACATGAACACCACGGACCAGCCGGCGCCCGCCGTTCCCAGCAGGAACACCGCGCCAATAGCGCCCAGGAGCAGGCCCGCGTAGAGCACCGCGGACACGGGGCCGCGGCGCGAGTCGAAGATGCGGTCGCTGATGACGCCCGCGAACATGCCGCCCAGGATGCCGGCGACGCACGACAGCATGCCCCAGTTGGAGGCCACGAAGCCGCCGGACTCTCCAATGGCCTTGGCGTACTTGGGGAACCACTGCATCACCGCGTTGCGCAGGAAGCCGCTGCAGAACTCCACGCCCAGGATGATGAGGATGACGCGGTTGCTCAAGAGCTTGCCGAACAGCTGCGGCACGGTGAGCGCCGGGCCCGCCTCCCCGCTGGACGCGTCCGCCGTGTCGAAGTCCGGGTGGCCCGTCTGCGACGGCGTGTCACGGATGACGAAGAAGTCCAGCACCAGGAAGCCCGCGAGCAGCGCCGCGGGCACGAAGAACACCCACCACACCGGCGCCGCGTCCGCGATGAAGCGGCACCAGTCGAACGCGAAGTACAGGCCCAGCGAGATGAGGATGCCGAACACGCCGCCCAGCTGGCCGCGCTCGCGCACGTGGAACCACGACGCGTTCACCTTGACGATGGAGACCGCGCCGAAGCTCTGGAAGTACATGTTCACGCTGTAGAGGAACGCGAGCCACGCCACGACGCCGCCCGGCGGGGCCCAGCCGTTCTTCAGCACCGCGTACACCAGGCCGCCCATGGCGATGTTCGCCACCGCGCTGCCGCCCGCGGACAGCAGGATGGTGAAGCGGCCGCCCAGCTTGTCCGTCAGCGGGCCGTTGAGGAGGAAGGCCGCGCCGTAGGTCAGCGTCCCCCAGAAGAAGATGGTGGCGAAGTCCGCGTTGGACGTCTGCGCGCCCATGGCGCTGGTCGCCACGTTGACGTTGTAGCGCCCCATGTAGAGGAACGCGTACGTCAGGCCCAGGGGGAACCAGTTGAAGAAGCGGCGGCGGCGGAACGCATCGGTGTGCCCCAGCTCCACCTTCGGCAGCCGTGAGAGCACCAGGCCAATGGCCCCGAGCAGGATGACGATGGGGAGCAGCTGGGCCAGCCACGGGGGCAGCGACGACATGCGACGAACCTCGCCTGCTAAAGGAAGCGGAACGGGGCAGCACCCTACCCCGTCCGTCCTCGGCCCGGAAACAGCAAGCGGCGTTCAGGAAAGCCGGGCGAGCAGCCGCGTGAGGGACACCTCCGTCTTCGCGTCCGCGATGTCACCCCGGCGGCACGCGTCCAGCACCGCCAAGAGCGGCCGCCACTGCAGGTGGATGCCCTCCTCCAGGGGAGAGCCGTCTCCCTCCACCTCGCCCTGCGCCACGCCGGTGACGTCCACCGCGGCCGGGAAGACCTTCTCCGACAGGATGCCCGGCGCGAGGAAGAACGCGCCGCCCAGCAGCTGGATGTCCTCCGGCCGCACCGTGTAGCCCGCCTCCTCCTTCACCTCCTCCGCCGCGCGGCGGCGAAGCCCCTCCTCGCCCTTGTCGGCGGGCTCCAGCAGGCCCGCGACGATCTCCTCCACGCGCAGATGGCTCACCGTGTCAGGCACGGTCATGGACGCGGTCTGCTCGCGGCGGAAGTAGGCCGCGGGCCGCAAATTCATGCGCGTCAGGACTTCCACGTTTCCATCCGGGGCGCGGCGGTAGATGAGCACCGACACCGCGTCCAACCGGGGCCGGTCCACCACGTCCACCCGGTACACCGGAGACGACGAGCCATCCGCGCGCCGGTTGCGGCAGCGCAGCCGACGCACCCGGAGGAAACCTTCGTCACAACGCGCCGTGGCGGAGAAATCCTCGATGATCTCGATGTCAGTCACATTGGAACTGCTGGGACGCATGTCTGCCTGCTCTCCTGGTGTCCTGGTAGGTGGAGGTGCCACGGTGGCGTTGCTTGCCCGTGCACCCTTGATCCCGTAGGTTGCGCCGTCCTCAAGTCGTCACTCCCTACGAATCACGGATCCGCCACGAATGTGTCGCGCACTGCTCGGCCTCTTCTGCGCCTGCGCCCTGGCCCTCGCCTCGTGCATGCCGGTGCTGGAAGGCCAGGATTACCACCTTGAAGGTCAGGAGGTGCGGCTTACCCTCCTCCATACCTCTGACATCCACTCGCGGCTCGTCCCGTACGACTTCACGCCGCTGAAGACGGACCAGGACCTGGAGCTCATCCCGGAGGCCGGTCCCTTTGGCGGTGCCACGCGCATCGCCTCCATCCTCAAGCGCGAGCGCGCCAAGGGTGACCGCGTCCTGCACCTGGACTCCGGTGACTGCTTCCAGGGCGCGCCCATCTTCAACGTGAACACGGGCGAGGCGGAGTTCCGCTTCCTCTCCGAGTCCCGTCTGGACGCCGCCGTGGTGGGCAACCACGAGTTCGACGCGGGCGCCCTCAACTTCGTCCAGAAGGCGCGCAACTTCGCCAACTTCCCGCTGCTGGCCGCCAACTACTACTGGGACGACCCGAAGACGACCGGCACCAACGGCGCCTCCATGGTGACCAGCCCCTACACCATCCGGACGGTGAAGGGCCTGCGGGTGGGCGTCATCGGCATGGCGAACATCTCCTCGCTCAACTCCATCGTGGAGGGCGGCAACAGCCTGCAGGTGACGCCGCTGGAGCAGAACGAGGCGGCGCGCGGCTACGTGGAGCTCTTGCGCCCGGTGACGGACCTGATTGTCATCGTCAGCCACCTGGGCCTCACCGAGGACCAGGACCTCATCCAGGGCTACGAGGCCTACTATGAGTACGGCCGCGCGAAGCCCTACATCAACCGCTCGCACGACGCGTGGAAGGTGCTGGAGTGGTTCGGGCCGGAAGGCAACGACAAGTCGGTGGTGCGCGTGCACATCGCGGGCGTCAGCGGCATGGACGTGATTTTGGGCGGCCACCTGCACGTGGTGCTCAACCCGCCGCAGCTGGTGACGGACCCCTCCGGCCGCAAGGTCGTGCTGTCGCACTCGGGCGCGTTCGCCAAGTACGTGGGCCGCCTGGAGCTGGTCGTGAAGATGCCGAACCAGCGGGGCGAGGCCGAGGGCGCCGAGGTCGTCAGCCAGGACTACCACGCGTTCCCGGTGGACGGCCTCTGGTGCAACGAGGCGATGCGCAAGTACCGCTTCGACGACAACATCTTCTGGGACCCGGGCGAGTTCATCAACGCGCCGGGCGTGCGCGAGGCCATCGCGGAGTGCGGCCGTCAGGAGGACGCGCAGGCGACGGACCTGCTCATCCCGTACCTGCTGGGCATGGACGTGAAGCTGCAGCTCACCTCCATCTTCTCCTACGCCCCCCTCGACGTGCAGCGGCGCAACAACTCCAACGGCGGTGACAGCCCGCTGGGCAACATCGCCGCGGACTCCATGCGCAAGCGCAACCGCGTGGAGGCGGAGATGGCGCTCACCAACTCCCTGGGCATCCGCGACAACCTCTACGCGGGCGTGGTGACGCAGGAGGCGATGTTCAACGTGTTCCCCTTCGAGAACACCATCAACATCATGTACCTGTCCGGCGTGGAGATGCAGGAGATGTTCGACTTCGTCACCGAGCGCTCCGCGGAGCGCGGGTGCGTGAGCCAGGCGCAGATCTCCGGCGCCCGCTTCACCATGGACTGCGCCCAGGTGCAGCTCAACGACCTGCGCGTCGCGTGCACCCCGGCCACGGTGGCCACGGACTGCCCCCAGGAGGGCCGCGAGGGCCACGCGCCCTGGCAGTGCCTGGAGGACACCGCGGGTTCGCGCTGCTGGGCGCACCCGGGCATCGACATCGAGATCAACGGCAAGCCGCTGGACACCAACGGCACCTACAAGGTCGCGGTGAACGACTACATCGCCAAGGGCGGCTCCGGCTTCACGGTGCTCAAGCGCAACACCACGCGCATCGAGACGGGCATCAGCCTGCGCGACTCGCTCATCGGCTACATGCAGGGCTTCTGCAACTGCGACGACCTGCTCAACGGCCGGGAGACGTCCAGCAACGGCACGCGCTGCGGCTCGCTGGTCAACGGCCAGTGGACGGTGGATGAGAAGACGCTGAACTCCTGCAAGGTGTCCAAGGCCTTCGAGGAAGGGCTCGACAAGACCGTGGGCAGCTGCTCGTGCCGGGACCTGCTCAAGGTGACCGACGACGCCAGCGAGCAGCCGGCGGCCATGGCCCGGTGCGGTCTGCCGGACACGACGAAGCAGGCGGCCCTGGAGCAGTGCGCGCTGCCGCAGGGCCCCTACACCGGCCGCTGCACCTGCCGGGACCTGCTGACGGGGGGCAACCCCACCTGCGGCAACGTGACGAGCCAGCTGCGTTCGTTCTGTGAGAAGCCCACAGCCATGCCCATCGCGAGCGCCATCGAGGATGGCCGCATCGGGCGGAGGGTGAAGTGATGAAGCGACTCTTCCTGCTGTCCACGCTGGCCCTGGCGGCCGGCTGCTACACGAAGGAGTCCGAGGCGCCCACCGGACTCACCTCCTTCCGCGTGGAGGTGACGAGCATCACCACCGGGGGGACCGCCGCGACGCTGCTGCCGGTGGTGAACGCCTGCGCCGCGAAGTACGGCAACGACCAGGCCGCGGTGCCGCTGGAGGTGCGCGGCACCACGGACTGCCCCTACACCCTGCCCCGCGCGGACGTGGACATCGGTCTGTCCATCACCGCGCTGGACGGCACGGGCGGAGAGATGACGTCCTTCAACGGGCCGGTGTCCTTCCGGGTCATCCCGGGCGACCTCACCGGTGAGTACGGCCAGCGCTGGACGCAGCTCACCAACGGCAAGGGCAGCGGCAGCGTGCGCGTGGCCCACCTGTACGGCGAGACGCACGTCTGGGTGCAGGACCAGGACCTGGAGCTCGTCTACGCGGACGGCGGCGTCGTGGGCGACCTGTCCCAGCTGCCCCAGGAGCCGGCCACGCGCACCCTCGCGACCGGCCTGTCCCCGGGCATCCGGTTCGAGGAGCCCGCCCTCTCCACCATCAACCTGCCCGAGGGCGGCTCGGAGACGAGCGTCTTCGTCAAGCAGTTCATGCGCGTGGGCCGCAACCCGGAGTCCGGCGAGCCGCTGACGCAGAACTGCGACCCGTCCGACCCCAACAACGGCAAGCAGATGATGCTGCTGGTGACGGGCACGGACTCCAGCGGCTTCTACGTCACGGACATGACGGCCTGCCGCGTGGCGGAGAAGAGCGTCACGGGCGCGAACATCCAGACCGCGGAGCCGGACGGCTTCAACCCGGGCCGCTTCAACAGCATCTACATCTACAACTACTCCTTCCCGGAGGGGCTGGACTCGGGCGACCTGCTCTGGACGCTGTCCGGCACGGTGGCGGAGTTCACCAACACCACGCAGATGAGCTTCCCCGCGTGGACGCTGCGGGAGAACGTGCGCCTCTTGCCGCAGGACCAGTGGAACAAGTACCTGGACCAGGTGCCGCCCGTGGAGGTCAACGGCCGGCTGTGCGGCTACAGCGGCTCGCCGTACCTGGACGACATCCTGTGCGGCTACAGCTACAAGAACTACAAGATGGAGAGCCTGGAGTCTTCGCTGGTGAAGCTGCGCCGGGTGAAGTTCCCCAAGGTGTTCCGCAACTGCGACGCCAACGGCAACAACGACATGCCCATGTTCTGCCCGTCGGGCAGCGGCGCGGCGCGCACGTGGAAGAACTGCTTCGAGGAGCCGCCGGATGATCCGGACCTCCCGGAGCGCCAGTGCGTCATCGATTGCACGCTGGGCATTGGCGAGTACGCCGGCACCATCTGCGCGGAGAAGACGACGTACACGAGCTTCGGTCAGTTCGTGGTGGAGATGAACGCCACCGGTCCCGCGTCCATGGGCATGGACGAGTCCGTCCCCAACCGCATCATGAACGTCAATGTGGGCACCACGCCCGTGCGGCCGGACAAGGCGCTGCCCCAGGGCTACCGGATGACCATCATCTGCGACCAGCCGGTGCACGCGCGCTTCGGCCCGGTGAGCGTGACGGCGGACCAGACGGACACGCTCATCGCGGCGAACACCCGCTACGAGTACACCCTGAAGGGCTCCGAGGTGACGGTCGCGCTGGTGCGCGACGCCGCCGCCACGGCCAATGCCGCGTGCAAGGTCGCGCCGGACACGCGCTCGCGCATCAGCCTGCAGATCAAGGACGCGGTTCCGGACCTGAACCCGGACTGCAACGAGAACGACGCCGACGCGGCGAAGGCGCTCCAGTGCAAGCAGCTGCGGGCGGCCACCTTCGACGTCGTGGGTCACCTGAAGCACGTGGGTCCGGCGCGTCCGCGCTGGAACGTCCTGCCGAGAGACCAGGACGACCTGTGCTGTTATCCCGGGCCCGGGATGGAGTGCCCGAAGCCCATCAAGCCGTGCCCGTAGTCGCCATTCACCTTTGATTTGAGCAGTCGCATTGCGCGCCCCGGCGGTATGCCGGGGCGCTGGGAGGAGCGGTCTCCCCCGGACCGCTTCCTGGAGGGAATTTGAAAACGTTGCAGACGCTGGCCCTGGCGGGCCTGACAACCCTTTCCGCGCCCGCTTGGGCCGGGGACTTCGTGGACACCCGTTTGTCGTTCGTCTTCGCGGACGACAACGTGCTGGCGGGCGCGGGAGAAACCACTCCCAACAGCCCGAACGCGCGCTTTGGCGCGGGCAACCAGAACACGCAGTTCTACGACAACTTCAACACCCGGTTCTCCGGCTTCGAGTCGCTGTCGAACGTCGTGCTCTACAAGCGCATGCCGGCGTTCTTCGAGGGCCTCACCACGGAGGCGGCCCTCACGCTGCTGGTGCTGGAGCGCCCGTCCGGCGGTGTCGACATCTTCGACAACTCCAGCTACGTGCGCCTGAACTACCAGCCGCCGGGCTGGGGTGAGAAGGAAGGCATCTCGCTCACCGGCTTCCCGGTGTCCGCGGACCGCTTCCGTCTGGGCTACGCGTACCGCATCTCCTGGGGCGGCAGCTCCATCTTCACCAACCGCGCCTCCGCGACGGGTGTGCCGGGCGCCAAGTTCCAGGTGACGCGCGACCGCTGGTACGCGTACGTGGGCGGCAAGACGGCGCTGGTGCTCAACGACCTCATCCTGGAGCAGGAGACGCTCTACGGCGTGATGGCCGGCGCGGGCTGGGACATCCTGGAGACGCTGCGCGTGGAGGCCGGCGGCGGCTACTTCCAGAAGGGCATCGTCCCGGGACTGGCGAACCAGTCCATCGAGGCGGGCGTCAACTCGGCCGGCGTGTCCGGCCAGGTCGTCTACCACGTGGGCGTGCCGGTGGGCACGAGCGTGGACTTCCGACTCTACAAGAACGACCCGGAAATCTACCAGCGCTTCTTCGCGCCGGAGCAGTACCCGGGTGGCCTGTCGTACTCCCTCTCTCTGGAGGGCAGCTACCTCACGCAGACCCTGCAGGACCCGGACAAGTTCGGCGCCACCAAGCCCCAGGGGGCCGTGGCGCTCGCCTTCCAGGGCCGCGCGAAGCTGAACCGGTTCCGCTTCAACGCGCTGGCGCTGGTGCGCAGCCTGTCCTTCATCCAGTTCGACGTGCCGGGCTTCCCCCCGTTCCAGGACTTCCCCACGGGCACGGTGCTGAAGCCTGAAGTCTTCGGCGCGGTGGGCGTGGACTACAACATCGAGCGGCTGCACCTGACGCCGGGCTTCATCATCGGCGCGCAGCAGCCGGCGTCCTTCCGCAGCCCGGTTCCGCTCGTGGGCGGCAGCAACCCGCCCCCCAGCCTCACCGGCACGCGCACGGTCGTGGTGCGTGACGCCAACCAGCTGAGCATCCTGCCCAGCACCTGCGGCGGCACCAGCGCCTGCGAGGCGGAGCTCATCTGGTCCGCCAAGGCCACCTTCCGGTGGGATCTGTCGGAGACGGTCGCGGCCGTGGGTGAGGTCTACTACACGTACGACACCAACCGGACCACGTTCGAGGACGACGTGACGGGCATCGCGCAGCCGAACTTCGAGAAGCCGCACGCGCTGGGCTTCAACACGCTGCTGCAGGCGCGCTTCTAAAGCCGCCCTGCCCTCTTCGGGCAGCTTCGCGGGGCCCGCCGTGCTTCACGGCGGGCCCTTCGTGTTTCTAGAAGGCGGAGGTCATCCGCACCACCTCGTCGAAGGCGGTGAGGCCCTGCGCCAGCTTGCGCACGGCGGCCTCGCGCAGCGTGCGCATGCCACCGCGGCGCGCCGCCTGCGCCAGGTGCTCGTAGGGCGCCTCGCGGGCAATGAGCTCGCGCACCTCGCGGTTGGTGGAGACGATTTCGAAGACGCCGGTGCGGCCGGAGAAGCCGGTGCCTCGGCAGCGCACGCACCCCGCGCCCTTGGACAGCTTCACGCCGCCGGGCAGCAGCGGCAGCGGCACCTCCAGGGCCAGCAGCTCGTCCGGCGTGAGCACCGCCTCCTCCGCGCAGTGCACGCAGACGCGGCGCAAGAGGCGCTGGGCCATGACGCCCAGCAGGCTCTGCGCCAGGAGGAAGGCCGGCACGCCCAGGTCCTTCATGCGCGCCACCGCGCCCAGCGCGTCGTTGGTGTGCAGCGTGGAGAGCACCAGGTGGCCGGTGAGCGCGGCCTGGATGGCGTTCTCCGCCGTCTCCGCGTCGCGGATTTCGCCCACCATGATGACGTCCGGGTCCTGGCGCAGGATGTGGCGCAGCGCCCCCGCGAAATCCAGGCCCACCTTGGGCTGCACCTGCACCTGGTTGAAGGTGTCCCACACCATTTCGATGGGGTCTTCAATCGTGGTGACGTTGACGTCCGGTCCCGCCACCGCCTTGAGCGCGGAGTAGAGCGTCGTCGTCTTGCCGCTGCCCGTGGGGCCCGTCACCAGGATGAGGCCGTGGGGTTGATCAATCCACGACTCGAAGTGGCCCTTCTCGTCCGGGTCGAAGCCCAGCTGGGCGATGTCCTGCACCAGCGTCTCCGGGTCGAAGATACGGATGACCACCTTCTCCCCGAAGGCGGTGGGCAGCGTGGAGACGCGGAGCTCCACCTCGCGGCCGTCGCGCTCCGTCTTGATGCGGCCGTCCTGGGGGCGGCGCTTCTCTGAAATGTCGATGCGCGCCAGCATCTTCACGCGCGACACGACGGGCGGGTGCACCTGCGCGGGCAGCGTGTAGACGGGGTGCAGCACACCGTCGATGCGCAGGCGCACCACGGCGGTGGCGCGCTTGGGCTCGATGTGGATGTCCGACGCGCGATTGTCGAAGGCGTAGCGCAAGAGGTAGTCCACCGCCTGCACCACCGGCCTGTCTGACGCCTCCAGCTCCTGCGTGCCGCTGAGCGACACCAGCTGCTCGAAGTTGGCGATCTGCGCGTTCGCGCCGCCAAAGTCGTCCGCGGCCTTGGCCAGCGTCTTCTTGAAGCCGTAGATGTCCGCGATGGAGCGGAGGATGTCCGTCTTCGCGGACAGCACGGGCTCCACCGGCTCGCCGGTGAGGCGGTGGAAGGACTCGAAGAGCTCGCGGTCGAAGGGGTTGGCCACCGCCACGCGCAGCCGCCCCTGTTCGGTGCGCTCCAGGGGCAGCAGCACGTGCTTCTGCGCGTAGGGCCGGGACACCGTGCGGGTGGCCAGCGCCATGTCCATCTTCAGCGGATCCAGCTTCCGGTAGGCCAGCCCCGCGGCGCGCGCGGCGGCCTCCGTGACGCGGTCCTCGTCCAGCACGCCCCGCCCCCCCGGCGCCGGAATCTGGAAGGCCGCGACCACCTCCACGGGCGACACGTCATACCGGGCCGCGTCCTTGCCCGTCCCGCCCTGCGCCTTGAGGACGCGGGCGCGCGCGGCGGGCTCCCGCGCCAGCACCTCCTGCGCCTGCTGGGGTGTCAGCAGGCGCTGGGCGACCATGGCCTCCAGGAGGAAGCCCAGGGTGAAGTCCGTGGCGCCGCGAGAGGGGCCGCTGCTTCCGGGGGGAGCCGCCTGGGTCACACGTTCCTCCTTCTGCGGGTGGCCAGGAGCAACACCCCGAGCCCCACGAGGAATGCCGCGGAGGAGGGGCCGCTCTGGCAGCCGCAGCCGCCGGGGTCGTTCGTCGAGCCACCCCCACCGTCCACCGGCGGGGGCGGCGGCGTGCCACCATCACTGCACAGGGTGCAGGTGCCGCCGTCCGTCTGGGCATACGGGTCGTAGCACTGGCCGCCATTGCCGCAGTACAGGCCATTGGGGCAGTCCTGGTTGCTGCGGCAGGCGGCGATGCAGGCGGTCCCTTCCGCGAACGGCACGCACTGGAGCGGCGAGGCGCAGGTGTTCGCGCCGCAGTCGCGGAAGCAGAAGCGGTCCTCGCCGGTGCCCGCCGGGCGGCAGGTGCTGCCGGGGCTGCACGAGCAGGTGGACACCGAGCACGGCTCCGTGCACACGCCCTGCGGGTTGCCGTTGAGCTTGAGGCAGGTCTGGTTGGTGCCGCACTCCGAGTCCTGGAGGCACGGGTCGCCGACGGTGCGCGTGCCCGTCTTCTGCTGGATGCAGGCGTGGTCGCACGAGCGGCAGGCATGGTTGCTGCCGCAGTCGCTGTTGGTGGCGCAGTCAGCGACGCACACGTCGCCTCCGTTGTCGGGCAGCGTGTTGCAGGTATAGCCCTCGCGACAGTCGCCCTTGCCCGGGCGGCAGTTCTTCAGACAGCGCTTGCCCACGGCGCCCACGGTGGTGCACGTGGAGCCGATGGGGCAGTCCGCGTTCGCGATGCAGGACTCCGTGCAGTAGCCGTCCGTCCACCCAGGGAAGGCGGTGGTCTTGTCCGCCTCCGTGAGGCAGCGCGACTCCGGCGCGCCGCAGGTGCTGGCGCTCGAGCAGGGGTTGCCCACCTTCGTGGTCGACCCGAAGGCCTCCGGCAGACAGGCGAACTGCGAGCCGGGGATGAGGGTGGACGCGCGGCACTGGTAGGGGTCCGGGCAGGCCCCGGGCGTACCGACCGGGCACGGCTTGGAGCAGATCTTCTGCGAGACGCCGCTGGTGGTGGACTGGGCGGTGACGCAGGTGAGCCCCGCGCCGCACGCGGCGGTGTCACAGGGCGAGCCCACCGCGCCCGTCTGGGGATAGCGCTGGCAGAACGCGCCCCGGTCATACGACGTCAGGGCGCGGCGCTGGGTGCCGGTGTCCAGCGTGATGTACATCACCGCGTCCGAGTAGAAGTACGTGCTGCCCAGGCCCAGGCACTGGCCCACCCCGCGCATCACCGCCGACTGGATGTCGATGAAGCCCGCCGGCGTGGGGGAGAGCGTGGTGAACTTGTAGCTCACGGCGTTGAGGAAGATGTCGCACTGGTAGACGAGGCCGCCGTGCGTCAGCGGCACCGCGGCCACCACGCTGTTGCTGGCGTTGAGCACGTCCGAGAACTCGGTGCTGTTCGGATCCGTGACCCAGACGGCGGCGACGCTGAAGCCGTCCAGCCGGTCATTCACGTTCGGGATGGGGACGATGTTGGAGCGGCCCTTGTACGTGAAGGCGGGCCACGCGCAGTCCACGTCCTGCCAGGCCTGGAAGGCCTTCTTCACCGCGTCTTCCACCAGGGACAGGTCATTGCCCCCGGGCTGGGTGTTGCGCGCGTCCACGTAGTACGGGAACGGGTCCTGGCTGTTGTTGAGCACCCAGTGGTCCAGGTACTGGTAGCCCAGCTGATCCTGGGCGTGCGCCGTCGCGGCCAGCGCCAGCAGTCCAAGGAGGAAGACACTCCGCTGCGTCCCACGCTTCATCACCCGCACCTCTTCACGTCACGTCCGCACGGGGCGCGCCGCCTGGGCGCCCGGACGTCACCGGGCGGACAGTCTACCCGTGAACGGCGCGAACGGTGGCATCCACCAGCGCCTCGGGCGTGGGGCGCTCCGCGACGGCGGCCACGGGGATGCCCAGCTGTGTCAGCGCGGTCGCCGTGGTGGGGCCAATGGCCACCACCTTCGCGGAGGCCAGCGGCTCACGGCCCACCCCCTCCACGAAGGCCTCCGCGGTGCGCGGCGACGCGAAGAGCACCACCTGGGGCGGGGACGCGGCCAGTTGGGCCAGCGCCTCCGGCTCGACGGGGGCCGGCGCGCTGCGGTAGGCCGTCACGCGGGTGACGCGCACGCCCAGGTCGCGCAGGCCGTCCTCCAGCTCCCGCCGCCCCTCCTCCGCCGCGGGCAGGAGCACGTCGTCCTCCGGCCCCAGCACGTCGCGCAGGGCGGTGAAGAGCGCGGCGCCGGTGCCCTCGTGGGGTTCGGCCTCCACCTTCAGGCCGTAGCCCTCCACGGCCCTCGCGGTGCGCGGCCCCACGGCGGCCAGCTTCACGCGCGACAGCCGGTCCAAGGTGCCCGCGAGCCGCAGGGCCTCCAGGAAGGCCTCCACTGCGGAGGGGCTGGCGAACACCACCCAGTGGTAGCGCTGCACGTGCTCGGCGGCGGACGCGAGCGGGCGCGGGTCCTCCGGCGGATGCAGCTCCAACAGCGGCAGGCTGAGGACCTCCGCGCCCTCGTCCTCCAGGAGGAAGCACAGCTCCTCGGCCCGCTCACGGGGGCGCGTCACCAAGATTCGGATGCCATCCAGTCGCCGGTCCACGGGCTGGCACTCTAGGCGCGGGGAGCGCCTTCGCGGCGGCCGAAATCGCGCAGGATGTCTCCCGCCCCGCGCGACAGGAGCTCATCCGCGAGCGCCTCGCCCAGCCGCTCCGCTTCCGGTACGGGGCCCTTCACCTCGCCCCGCACCACCCGCGAACCGTCCGGCCGGCCCACCAGGCCGCGCAGGTACACCTGGCCGTCCTCCACCGTGGCGTGACCGGCCAGGGGCACGGTGCAGCCGCCCTCCAGCTTCGCCAGGAAGGCGCGCTCGGCCCGCACGGCGTTGCGCGTGAGGGCGTCCTCCAGGGGCTGGAGCAGCGCGCGCACGTCCGCGTCCGCCTCGCGGCACTGGATGGCCAGCACGCCCTGCCCCACCGCCGGCAGGCTCTCCGCCACCGGCACCACCTGGGTGATGTGGTGGTCCAATCCCAGGCGCTTGAGCCCCGCCGCCGCGAGCATGGCGCCCGCGAGCCGCAGGTCGCGCGTCTTCTGCAGGCGCGACTGCACGTTGCCGCGCAGGGAGACGATCTCCAGGTCCGGCCGGCGCGCGCGCAGGATGCAGCTGCGCCGGAGCGACGACGTGCCCACCTTCGCGCCCGCGGGCAGCATCGCCAGCGTGTGCCCGTCCGGGCTGCAGAACGCGTCGCGTGGGTCCTCGCGCGCCGGCACCGCCGCCAGGATGAGCCCGTCCGGAAACACCGACGTCATGTCCTTGAGGCTGTGCACCGCCACGTCCGCGCGGCCATCCAGCAGCGCCTGCTCAATCTCCTTCACGAACAGGCCCTTGCCGCCCACCTGGGACAGCGGCGCGGACAGGAAGCGGTCGCCCTCGGTGGTCATCTTCACCAGGGTGACCTCCAGGCCGGGGTTGCGCTCGGTGAGGAGCGAGGCCACGTGATTCGCCTGCCACAGCGCCAGCGGGCTCTCCCGCGTCGCGATGCGCACCGTCTTCATCGCCGGCTCCCGGTGGCCACCACGGTGTTGCGCGCGTCCTGCTGCGGGGGGGCGGCGGATTCCTCCGGAGCGATGGCGGCGGCCTCCGCCTCCGTGAGGCCGAACAGCTCCGCGGCGGCGCCAGCCAGCCGGTTGCCTTCGCCCTGTGGCCCCACGGCGCGCAGGCGCGCGGTGGGCTCATGCAACAGCTTGTTCACGATGGCTCGCCCCATGGCTTCGATGCTCTTCTTCTGCTTGTCGGTGAGCCCGTCGCCCAGCCCCAGCAGCGTGCGCTCCACCTCCGCGCGGGCGATGGCCTCCGCGCGCTGACGCAGGCGCGCCAGCACGGGCATGCCGTCGCGCAGCGCGCGCTCCCGGGCGAAGCGCGCCACCTCCTGCGCCACCAGCCCGCCCGCCTTGTGCGCCTCTTCCGCGCGCGCGGCGGTGTTGTCCGCGACGAACTTCTGGATGTCGTCCACGTCGTACGCGTGCACCCAGTCCAGCGTCCCCACCGCCGGGTCGATGTCTCGCGGCACCGCCAGGTCCACCATGAACAGCGGCCGGCCCTTGCGCGCCTTGCCCAGCGCGCCCACGTTGTCGCGCGTGAAGATGGGCACCGGCGACGCCGTGCTCGTCACCACCACGTCCGCGCCAGCGAGCAGCGTGAAGAGCTCCTCGTAGGGCCTCGCCACGCCGCCCACCTCCGCCACCAGTCCTTCCGCGCGGGCGAGCGTGCGGTTGGTCACGATGAGCTTCCCGGCGCCCGCGTTCTTCAGGTGCCGCGCCGCCAGCTCGCCCATCTCTCCCGCGCCCACCACCAGGACGGTCTTGTCCTTGAGCCCGTCGAACACCTTGCTCGCCAGCTGCACCGCCGCGGACGCCATGGACGTCGCCGCGCGGCCCACCGCCGTCTCCGTGCGCACGCGCTTGGCGCAGCCGAACGCCGCCGCGCACGCGCGCGTCAACTCCCCGCGCACCGCGCCCGCGCCCTGGCCGCGCTCGAAGGCGTCCTTCACCTGCCCGAGAATCTGCGCCTCGCCCAGCACCATGGAGTCCAGGCTGGACGCCACCCGGAACAGGTGCACGAGCGCCGCCTCGCCCTGGTGCTCGTACAGGTGCTCCAGCGCCTCCGCGCCGCCCAGCGAGTGCAGCGTCTCCCGCGCGCGCTCCCGCGCCAGGTCCGCGCTGGGGGCCGCCAGGTACACCTCCACGCGGTTGCACGTGGACACCCAGAGCGCCTCCACGGGCGCCTGCGCCAGCCGCTGCAACACTTCCGTCTGCCGGGCTTCGGGCAATGCCAGCCGCTCACGGACGCCCAGGGGCGCGGAGCGGTGTGACACGCCAATACAGATGAATTCCATGGCTACGGCATCCCCGGGCCAGCGGCGGACAGATCGTAGGACGACAGGAAGGAGACCAGCACCAGGCAGAAGCCGGCCATGGTGAGCAGCGCCACCCGCCGGCCGCGCCAGCCGGCGAAGATGCGCGCGTTGACGAGCGCGGCGAAGACACCCCAGGCGACGAAGGTCGCCACGTGCTTGGCTTCAAGCGCCCAGGCGAGCCCCCGCAGCGTGGTGGTGAACAGGGCGCCGGTCGCCAGCGTGAGCGACAGCGCGATGAAGCCCCACACGACGAGCCGCCGGTTCAGCGTGTCCAGGAACTCCAGGGACGGCAGCCGGGAGAAGAGCAGCCCGAAGTGCTTGGCCTTCACCTCCCGCTCCATCAGCAGGTACATCACGCCCACCCCCGCCGCGACGCCGAAGGCCGTCAGCCCGAGCAGCGCGATGGTGACGTGCACCGGCAACAGCGGCTGGCGCACCGCCTCCGGCAGCGGCGTGGACCCGCCATGCATCAACATGCCGATGAGCAGCACCGCCACCGCCAGGGGCGTGAGGAACGCGCCGATGACGGGCTTGCGGTAGCGCACGTCCAGCGCCAGGAACAGCGCCAGCAGCAGGAAGGCGAAGGTGGACATGCCCTGCGCGGGGCCCACCAACCGGCCCCCCTGGGCGCTCAGCAGTTCGATGAGCGCAACGCAATGCATCAGCAGCCCGCTCCCCACCAGCACCCGGCCGGTGACGGCGAGCACCTGGGACTGGCGGACCAGGAAGGCGAGGTAGACGAGCGCGGCCAGGCCGTAGGCGTGGCAGGCGAGCGAGACGAGCGTATGGCTCATGGAGGCAGGCTCATAACCCCGGCCGAGGAGGCATTCAGTCCTGCCTCAGCTCATTTTACATTTTATTGAGAATGAAGGCCGCCAGCAGGTCGGTCTCCGAATTGGGCTTGCGCTCGGGGGCGGGCGCCCCCACCTCCGCCACATAACCCGGAACCACTTCGTATGCGGAGTCCCCGACCAGGATGGAGTCGGCCATCTGCTCAGCCCCCAGCCGGCCGAGCTGTTCCTCGGTCTTCACCCGGGACACCAGCTGGTGCGTGTCCTCCCCCGACACCAGCTGCACCACGTGGACGGCGGGCGTGAGCGGCCAGGCGCTCCCACCCTCGGCGGCGACCACCAGGCGGCCCTCGCGCAGGTCTGCTTTGTCCTCCAGCGCCCATTCTTCGAGCTGGGCCTGGGACAGGAAGAGCTTCGTCACGCCCCACAGACTACACCACCCTCATGCCGGGCGGGCCGGAAATGGGGTGCAACCTCCGGGCAGATGCGGCATCCGTTCCACCGGAAGAGGCCCGGCCTTCCCGCCCCCCGAGGCACCCGCCGGGCGCGAAGCTCCAGGACGTATCCTACTCAAGCAGTAGACACGAGGTGACGACATGGCTGGCGACGTGATCAACATCGGTGATTCGGACTTCCAGAAGCAGGTCCTGGATTCGCAACAACCCGTGCTCGTGGACTTCTGGGCCACCTGGTGCGCGCCCTGCCGCGCCATCGCGCCCTCCGTGGAGGCGCTGTCCGCCCAGTACAAGGGCCAGGTGACGTTCGCGAAGATGGACATCGACGCGAACCAGGACACGCCCCAGAAGTATGGCATCCGCTCCATCCCCACCCTGTTGCTCTTCAAGGGCGGCAAGGTCGTGGACCAGATTGTCGGCGCGGTGCCGAAGTCGCGCATCGAGGACGTGGTCCGGAAGAATCTCTGAGCCCAGGTGTTCCCCCAGGTGCTCCCGGTGACGGGCCCGCTTTGACGTCCGTCTCCCTCGTCCCCTCCCACCCATGGTGCCCCTGGCCTTCATCGCCAGGGTTCGCGCCGGGTGAGAGGGGACGCTGCTTATCCGCTCCCAACCAGACACCCGGGCGTGACATGGCTGGCGGTTCGCTCTGTCTGTAGAAAGACAACTCACCGCGACGGTAAGGGCTTTCACGTACCGGGTGCACTGCGCCCCCTGACGCAGACATTTCTCTGCCCTTGAGACAAACGCCCACCCGGGACGGCTGGACGATCCTCCCGTCATGTTTTGTTCAACAGACATTGAAATTGCATTACGAGTCAAACACGACCCCAACATGTCTTGTTGACAGAGTTCGCCACAACAGACACAAGTCGCGAGTACACGCCTGTCTTGATTGGCGAGTTTCTACAGGAGTTTTCATGGCACGCCTTCGTAAAGAATTGATCTCGCAAGCACCGCTGACCCCTGCCCTGACGTCGTGGGCGGAGGCCCTGGGTGATGCCATCGGCCGCGGCATGCTGCGCGCGCTGAACACGGGGATGCCGGGCATGGGCGCCGTCGCGGCGTCGCCGGGCAATGGCGCGGTGATGGCGGGTCGCCGCCGCGGCCGTCCCCCCAAGACGGTGGCGGGCGGGCCGGTGCCCATGGACCGCCGCTGCACGGTGAGCGGTTGCACCCGCGAGCAGCGCTCCAAGGGCCTGTGTTCCGCGCACTACCAGGCCGAGCGCCGCAGGCAGATCGCCACCGGCAAGCCGGCCTGAAGGCGGCGTACCGGGGCCCTACTCGCCGCGCCAGGGGTCTCCGGGCGTGGTGGCCTTGAGCAGCTCCCAGGCCGCCATCACGTCGATGACCCGCTCCAGCTCATTGGGCAGGGAGCGGGCGCGCTGGGACTTGAGGTAGTCCTCGGTGAAGGCCCTCAGGCGCATGCCCAGGAAGAGCCGGGCGAGCGCCACCTCCGTCTGACCTGAGAAGTCCAGGAAGCGCAGGGCGAAGCCGCTGCGGCCCTCGTCCTCCGGCCCGCGCTCCTCCCGCACAATCTCCGCGCGAGCCTCCACGGGGGCGGCCCCCTCCTCCAGCGCGAAGCGCGCGCGCACCACCGTGCCCATGGGCAGGAAGAAGGTGCTCGCGAGGAAGGCGCCGCTGACGCTCACGTTCACGGACGTGAGCCCCGCGGAGAAGCGCCGGCCGCCCGCGTCATCCTCCATCCAGAGGTCGAAGTGCGTGGCCAGCTGCGCGCGCGGGAAGTGCCGGTGCTCCGGCTCCCCCTGGTTCATTTCGATGCGGGGCGCCGCGCCGGGCACGGGCACGTTGCGCGAGGTGCCCACCGGCGGAACGAACGGCCGGGGTGCCTGCGCCTCCTCCGGCCCGCGGACCGCCGTGCCGGCCTTCGCCGTCGTCACACCCTTCCTCTGCACCACCATCGGAAGCCTCCGCGGCCGTCAGAACATGTGACGGCGCATGCTGATGTTCACCAGCAGCCCGATGCACAACATCACCGACAGCATCGAGGAGCCGCCATAGCTCATGAGGGGCAGCGTGATGCCCGTCACCGGCAACAGGCCAATGACCATGCCGATGTTTTCGAACACCTGCCAGAAAAGTGTGGCCACCACCCCCACCGCAACGAACGCTCCAAAACGGTCTCGTGCGCTGAATCCCACGCCCAGCCCGAGAATGAAGATGCCGCCGTAGAGCACGAGCAACAGGAGACAAGAGAAGAAGCCGTGTTCCTCGGCCCACACGGAGAAGATGAAATCCGTGTGCTGTTCCGGCAGGAAGCGCAGCCCTGTCTGGGTTCCCTCACGCCAGCCCTTGCCGGTGAGCCCACCGGAGCCCACGGCAATCTTGGATTGCGCGGCGTGATAGCCGCTGCCACGCAGGTCCGCTTCCGGATCCAACCATCCGGAGATGCGCTGGCTCTGGTGTTTCTTGAGGTGGTGGCGCACGACGGTGGTGCGCGGCTCGGGCATCTCCCGGACGTAGTCGTTCCAGATGATGAGGCCGCCCACCAGCACGCCCGCCACGATGGTGGCGGCCAGGTACCAGCGCACCTTGCCAAAGAGGATGACGGTGCCGGAGGACAGGAAGATCATCAGCGCGGTGCCCAGGTCCGGCTGCACCAGCACCAGCGTGAAGGGCACCATCACCACCAGCACCGGCTTCCACAGCCGTACGAGCCCGTAGGACGGCTGATTGGGCTGGAAGTCGTCGTGGTAGACCTTGGCCAGCATCAGCACGACGCCAATCTTCATGAACTCCGCGGGCTGCAGGCGGAACGGGCCAATGGCGAACCAGCTCTCCGCGCCCTTGGCGGTGTGGCCCACCACGCGCAGCGCCAGGAGCGCCAGGATGTTGAGCACGTAGATGGGGAAGGCCATCCGCTGGATCCAGCGGTAGTCCACCAGGCACACCACCAGGACCGCGCTCAGGCCCACGCCCAGGTAGAGCGCCTGGCTGGTCCACACCGGCGCCATGGGGGGGCGGGACGCGGACGCCAGGTTCCAGAGGCCCAGCGCGCACACGCCCAGCACGCACACGATGAGCCCCCACGGCACGTGGGGCATCATCCGGCGCTCAATCCGCAGTTGCACTGTCGTCTCCGGTTTCCGAGGGCGGCTGGATGGGCTCTCCCGGCAGATTCACCCGCGGCGGGGGCACGGCGCGGGTGAGCGCCGCTTCATCCAGGCTGGGCGCCGGCGGCAGCGACGGCGTGTAGGGCTGGTTGGCGCGGGGCGGCGGTGACGTCGCGTCCTGCGCCTTCAATTCGAAGTACTTCTTCATCACGGCCAGCGCAGTGGGCGCCGCGTCCACGCCGCCGTGGCCGCCGTGCTCGTTGAGCACCACCACGGCCAGCTCCGGCTTGTTCGCGGGCGCGAAGCCGGCGAACCACGCGTGGTCGCGCTCGAAGTAGCTCATCTGGTGCGTCTTCAGGCGCACCGCGCCGATGCGGGCCACCTGCGCGGTGCCCGTCTTGGCCGCCACCAGGAAGTCCGCGGGCAGGCCCGACTTGAGCTTCGCGCGGTACGCCGTGCCGCCGGGCTCCTGCGCCACCGCCTCCAGGCCTTCGACGATGGCCTTCAGGTGCGCGGGGTTGATGTCCACCTGCGACACCACCTCCGGCTTGAACTCCTCCATCACCTGCCCGTCCAGGTTCTCCAGCCGCTGCACCATCTGCGGCTTGTAGAGCTTCCCGCCGTTGGCCACGGCCGCGTACACCAGCGCCAGCTGCAGGGGCGTCACGTTGTCGTCGCCCTGCCCGATGGCGCTGTTGAGCGCCATGCCCTTGGTGTAGCCGCCCGGTGAGGCTTTGTCGTGGTACGCGCTGGACGGCATGATGCCCGGCACCTCCGCCACCACGCCGATGCCGGTGGGGCGGCCCAGGCCCAGCGACTTGCCCATCTCCGCGATGGGGTCCAGGCCGATGGTGTCCGCCACCTTGTAGAACCACGCGTCGCACGACGCCTTCATGGCGCCCCGGCCGTCCAGGGGCCCGTGGCCGCTGTCCTTGTGGCAGCGCCACACGCGCGCGCCCAGCCGGTAGCCGCCGGAGCAGTGCACCACCGTCTCCGGCCGGAACGCGCCGGCCTTGAAGGCCGCCAGCTGCGTCACGACCTTGAACGTGGAGCCCGGGCTGTAGTGCTCCGCGGCCACGCGGTTGATCATCGGGTGGAGCGGATCCCTCGCCAGCGTGGCCATCTGCGACGGCGTCACGCGGCCGGTCAGGAGGTTGGGGTCGAAGCCGGGGCGGGACACCAGCGCCTTGATGAAGCCGGTGTTCACGTCGATGGCCACCACCGCGCCCGTCACGCCCGGGAACGCGCGCTCCGCCTCCTCCTGCAGGCGCATGTCGATGGAGAGCACCACGTTGCTGCCGGCCGTGGGAGGAATGACGGCGTTCTCCCCCAGCTTGTCGTTGAGCTCTTCAATCGTCTGGCCGCGCGCGTTCACCACTTCCTTGCGCACGCCGTCCTGCCCGCGCAGCTTGGACTCGAAGTAGCGCTCCAGGCCGCGCCGGCCGATGTAGTCCCCCAGCGCGTACTTCGCGCCGTCCCCGTTGAGGCGCTCCAGCTCCTCCTGGGTGATTTCGTTCATGTAGCCCAGCACGTGCGACAGCACCATGTCCGCGCGGTAGTTGCGGTGCGGCACGGGCACCACCTCCACGCCGTCCAGGATGTCGCGCCGGGCGTTGAGCCGGTCGTACTCGTCGCGCGTCAGGTCCACGCGCACCGGCACCGGCTGGAAGGGCGCGTTGCGGCGGCTCGCGCGGACCAGGTCCTCAATCTTCTTGCGCTGCTCGGGGTCCCACTGGAGCAGCTCGCCCAGGCGCGGAATCACCTGCTCGAAGCAGTCCGTGCAGAAGGCCGGCGTGACGAAGGCGTCGAACGACGGACGGCTGTCCACCAGGATGGTGCCGCGCGCGTCCTTGATGACGCCCCGGTCGGCGCGCAGGCGCACCTCCTTGACGAAGTTCGCCACGCTCTTGGCGGCGTACTCCTCATGGCGGATGAGCTGGAGCCGGTACAGCTGGATGGCCAGCGCCACCAGGCCCAGCGACATGGCCAGGCCCAGCCACAGGAAGCGGCGCTTGAGGTCCCGGCCCGGAGTGGTGTTGCCAATGGTCGGAGGCGTCAACGGAGCAACCCCGCCGGGCGCTCCTGCGCCACTTCAAACCGCTTGAATACCGGGAAGAGCAGCAGGGCCGCCACGCCCGTGAGCGCCAGCTGCACCGGCATGCCGGAGAGCAGCGGCGCCGTGGAGCCTTCCTTCACCGTGAGCCAGGTGAAGAACGTGGACAAGAGGCCGTGCCCCAGGTCCGCGCCCATGGCGAACAGCGCGAAGGCCACCGGGCCTCGCACGTCCACGAACGACGCCACCAGCCGGCCCACCAGGAAGGTGAACACCGCGAGGAACGTGAACAGGCCCG
The DNA here is from genome assembly GCF_003611685.1 of Corallococcus sp. CA049B. NCBI lineage: Bacteria > Pseudomonadati > Myxococcota > Myxococcia > Myxococcales > Myxococcaceae > Corallococcus > Corallococcus sp. CA049B. Next base: position 61,233 of record NZ_RAWC01000027.1, read on the forward strand.
TGGGCTGGCCGCTCATCAGGTCCAGGAGGTAGCCCACCGCGAAGGCGGAGCACGCCCCTTCGGTGAGGCTCGCGCGCAGGGCGAGGAAGGCCACCAGCACCACCGTGACGTCCACGCGGCCCAGCACCAGCCCCGCCTGCTGGACGAACACGGACTCCAGCGTGAGCAGCACCAGCGCCAGGATGACGGTCACCAGGAACTTCATTTCTGCGTGCCCTCCGCGGCGGCCCCGCCGGTGGCGGCCATTTCACTGTACGGACTGCCCACCACCAGGACCTCCTCCAGCCGGCTGGTGTCCACCGCGGGCGTGATGTCCGCGCCCTGGAACATGCCGTGCTCCTTCTTCTCCAGCTGCGTCACCCGCCCCACCACCAGCCCCGGAGGATAGATGCCGTCCGTGCCGGAGGTGATGATGAGGTCGCCGTCCTCCACGTCCTCCGTGCGCAGCATGTTCTCCAGCGTCAGGGGGCCGTTGCCCGCGCCCGCCGCCGTGCCGCGCGCCCGCGAGCGCTGCACCCGCACCGCCACCCGGCTCTGCGGATCCGTCACCAGCGCCACGTCCGCGTAGCCGCCCGTGGACCGGATGACCTGCCCGACGATGCCGTCCGGCGTCACCACCGACATGCCCCGGAACACCCCGTCCTTCTCCCCGCTGCTGATCCGCACCGACAGGAGCTTCGCCACCGGATTGACGCCCACCACCCGCGCCGGAATCTCCGGCCCGGGCACGGCCTCCGCGTACGCCAGGAGCTTGCGCAGCCGCCCGTTCTCCGAGCGCGCCTCGCCCAGCGCCTGCACCGTCGCCCGCAGCTGCAGGTTCTCCAGTCGCAGCGCGTCATTGTCCTGACGGACGCCGCGCAGGTCCAGGTAGTTGCGCACCGCGGCCACGGCGCCGTCGATGCCGGCGGTGAGGCCCTGCTGCACGGGGGCCGTGAGCGCGATGACGCCCCGGTCGACGAAGTTCGGGTCACGGCCCCTCCGCCCGCCCAGCAGGAAGGCGCCGAGCGGGTACAGCAGGAGGGCGGCCACGAGGAGGAAGCGGCGGTACCGCTTGAGAAGAGACAGCACGGACGGGGGCTTTCCCGGGG
>NZ_RAWC01000280.1:0-9763 GCF_003611685.1 Corallococcus sp. CA049B
GTTCGGGGGGGCTCGTCATGGGTTGTCGATGATGATGGTTCTGTCTCCGATATCCACTGCCTGCCAGAGCAGCTGAACTGTTGGCTGGATTTGCTGGATGATGCGATTCCAACGGGTCAGGTCGTGCGCGGAGACGAAAATGACGTCGCGAGGTTGTAATTGGAACTGGGTCGCGAGCAGCAGCGCGTCCGGCGACTTGGCGTCCAGCTTGTAGATGTAGGGCCGGTCGAAGCTGCCGCGGATGACATACACGCGGCCCGGGTTGGAGGTGAGCGGGTCGAAGCCCTCGGTGTCGCCAATGGCTTCCGCCAGGGTCATCCGTCCCTTCACCATCACGCGCGAGGACGGCTTGCGGACCTCTCCCAGCACGAAGACCTTGTTGCGGCTGCGGTCCGCCACGTTGACGATGTCGCCGTCCTGGAGCAGCCAGTTCTGGCTCACGTCCCCCTGTTCGTAGAGGGCCTGCAAATCGAGCGTGAAGGTGGTGCCGCCCCGGCTGAGGGTGACGGTGCGCAGGTCCGCCTCCGGGGCGAAGCCCTTCGCTTGGGCGATGGCGTCCTGCACGCGCAGGGGCACGTCGGTGACGGGCAGGGTGCCGGGGGCCACGACTTCGCCCGTCACCTGGACCTTCTGGCCGCGGAAGCCCACCACGCGCACGTCCAGCTGGGGCTTCTCGATGACGCTCGCCAGGCGCTGGGTGAGCAGCTCGCGGATCTCCCGCAGCGTCTTGCCCGCCACGGGGATGTTGCCCACGTGGGGGTAGAACATGGTCCCGTCCGCCGCCACGGGGTGGCCGGTGGCCTCCGCGGGGCGGAACTCGCCGGCGGGGATGGTGAGCTCCGGGTGGTCCCAGACGATGACGCTCAGCACGTCGTGCGGCGTCACCCGGTAGTCATAGTCCGTGGCCACCCGCGCCAGCGGATCCACCAGCGGCGCGGGCCGCGCCTGCCTGCGCTCCTCCAGCTGGTGGCTGATGAGGGACGCGTCGATGGGAATGATTTCGTAGGCGCCATCCGCGCCGGCGTCTGCCTTTCCCGCGTAGCGCTCCCGGAAGGCGTCCTCGTCCATCTGCATTCCCGGGCCCCAGGCGCATGCGCTCAGGCAAGACACCGCGGCCAGTAACAGGACGTGTTTCATGGACCGGCAATCTTCCGGAGGAAGCGTGCAAGCGTAAGCCCGAACAATGCCAAATGTCTGGAAGCCGCTATGCCTCGCTGGCGAGGTGACACATGCCCTGCCCTGGAGGGCTGGAGTGGAGCGAAGCGCTGGAATCAGGACATCCGCGCCGCACCCCGGGGGGCGGTGACGGACCCGGGTTCCATTCACATACCCTCTGGCTGTCTCGGGCGCTGTCGGGCCCGCTCGTTTCCGCCCGGGGGGGGCGCACCCATGAATCCAGTGGCACCGTGGAGAGCCGTCCTCGTCCCTGACGGAGGCCAACGCGCCGTTTCGTCTGACTACTTCCGCTCCGAGCAGCACCTGCGCGCGGAGGGCGTGACGCACAGCCTCATCGTGGAGGATGGGGAGGGGCGGGCGCTCCGGGTGCCGCTCATCGTGCGGCCCATTGAGGGGACGCGTTACCGGGACGCGATTTCTCCGTATGGCTTTCCCGGGGCGGAGTTGAACGGGCTCTCCGAGGTGCCGGTGGACGCCATCGACTGGCGGGGCACGGAGCTGGTCAGCATCTTCCTGCGCGACCGCATTGGCGGGCCGTACTGTTTCGCGGGCGGGCGGCTGCGCACGGAGGTGTGTCTCATCGACCCGAAGCTGCCGGTGAGGTTCCGCGGCGACCACGGCGCGGACATCCGGCGCAACGCCCGGCGCGGCTACGTCAGCACCGTCGTGCCGGTGAAGGACTCCACGCAGGAGCAGCGCGAGGCGCTCAAGTCCCTCCACCGGCAGACCCTGGCGCGCAACCAGGCCGGGGAGCGGTGCTCCTTCTCCGACGCCTGGTTCGAGGAGGTCTTCACCTGCCCCTTCGCGTGGCTGACGACGACGCGCGCGCCGGAGGGGGCGGTGGCCTCCTCCTCGCTGGTGGTGCTGAGCGACGGGCTCCTGCACCCCTTCATTGGCGGCACCGCGGACGCGTACCTGGCGCACTCACCGGCGAAGAACGAGTTCCCGGTGATGGTGGAGCTGGCGGAGAAGCTGGAGGCCTCCGTCCACCTGGGCGGCGGCGTCCGGCCGGGCGACGGCATCGAGCTGTTCAAGCGCGGCTTCGCCAACGCGATGTCCCGGTTCTACACGCACGACCTCATCTGCGACCCGGAAGCGTACACGCAGCTATCCCAGGGGCATGCGGGCGGGGACTTCTTCCCCGCCTACCGCGCGCCTCGTTCCTGACGTTCCCGTGTCGTTGGTGGAGGGGTTCCCATGGTCCTGTCACTTCCGCAGCTCCGCGATGTCGCGGAGGCCCGCTTCACGTGTCTCACGGAGCGGGAGCTCGCCGAGCGCCGGCGAGAAGAGGGCGTTCGTGTCATCTCCCACCGGGGGCATTACTGGGAGCAGTCGGGGGCGCCCGGCTTCTTCCAGCCGGTGCACCTGCTGGCGCGGCTGACGCCGGAGGAGGCCACGCCCCCCACGCCGCTGGCCTGGGGCTACCGCGCGGCGCTGACGCCGGAGACGGCGAACGCCGCCACCGGCAAGGTGCCCGTGGTGCGGCTGAAGGACCTGGACACGTATGACATGAGCCGGTTGAACTCGAACCGGCGCAGCAAGCTGCGCAAGTGCCAGCGCACGGTGCGCATCGTCCAGCTCACGGGGCCGTCGCTGCTCCTGGAGCAGGGCTATCCCGTGGTGCGGGACGCGCTGACGCGCACGCAGCACAAGAAGATCCCCACGCTGGACGAGTACCTCAAGGGCCTGCGGCAGTACTTCACGTCCGACCACTGGTGCGTGCTGGCGGGGATGGTGGACGACAAGCTGGGCGGCTACCTGGACGGCTACATCGTGGACGGCGTCGCGTATGGCTTCAGCGCCTACTACGCGACGTGGGCGCTGCCGACGAACATCTCCACCGGCCTCATCTACGAGTTCGCGCAGGTCTGCCGCCGGCTGGGGGCCCGGACGCTGGTGGGCGGACTGCATGCCCGCGAGGCGACCCAGCTCGAACAGTTCAAGGACGAGCTGGGCTTCGTCGTGGATCCGGTGCCCATCCAGTGGGGCATGAACCCCCTGGCGCGCGCCTTCATCCGCTGGCGCCGCCCGCACGCGTACTACCGGCTGACGGGCCAGGCCTGACGGGGACTACGGCGTCATCACGACCTTGATGCAGCCGTCCTCCTTGTCACGGAACTTCTTGTAGAGGGCGGGGGCGTCCGCCAGCCGGGCGCGGTGGGTGATGAGCCGCGTCGGGTCGATGGCGCCCGCCTGGATCTTCTCCAGCAGCGGCCGGGTGTAGCGGTGCGTGTGCGTCTGGCCCGTCTTCATTGTCAGGCCCTTGTTGACGAAGGCGCCCATGGGGACCTTGTCCAGGAAGCCCACGTAGACGCCGGGCACGGAGAGGGTGCCGCCCTTGCGGCAGCAGTAGATGGCCTGGCGCAGCGCGTGCGGCCGGTCCGTGGCCAGCTTCACCGCCGCCTTCGCCTTGTCGATGACGGCGTCCAGGCTGCCGGTGCCGTGGGCCTCGGCGCCCACGGAGTCGATGCAGCGGTCCGGGCCGCGGCCGCGGGTCAGCTCCTTGAGGGTCTCGTAGACGTCCTGTTTCGTGAAGTCGATGGTCTCCGCCTTGCCCCAGGACTTCGCGAGCGCCAGGCGCTCCGGCACGTGGTCGATGGCGATGACGCGGCCCGCGCCGAACATCCACGCGCTCTGGATGGCGAACTGGCCCACGGGGCCGCAGCCCCACACGGCCACGGTGTCGCCCTTCTCCATCTGGCAGTTCTCCGCCGCCATGTAGCCGGTGGGGAAGATGTCGGTGAGGAAGAGGACCTGATCCTCGGTGAGGCCGTCCGGAATCTTGAGCGGGCCCACGTCCGCGTACGGCACGCGCACGTACTCCGCCTGGCCGCCGGAGAAGCCGCCCAGCATGTGCGAGTAGCCGAAGAGGCCAGAGGGCGAATAGCCCATCACCTTCGCGGCCATCTCCGCGTTGCGGTTGGAGCGGTCACAGAGGGAGAAGAGGGTCTTCTGGCAGAAGAAGCACTCGCCGCACGCGATGTTGAAGGGGACGATGACCCGGTCGCCCTTCTTGAGCCTGGTGACGCCGGAGCCAATCTCCATCACCTCGCCCATGAACTCGTGGCCCAGGACGTCACCGCTCTTCATGGTCGGCATGTAGCCGTCCAGCAGGTGCAGGTCGGAGCCGCAGATGGCGGTGCGGGTGACGCGGATGATGGCGTCGCGAGGGTCCTCAATCTTCGGGTCGGGGGCGGACTCGTAACGGACGTCGCCGTGGCCATGCCAGCAGATGGCTTTCATCGGGTGCGGCTCCTTGGAAGGAAGGAAAAAGGCTTTGGAGCAAAGCTGGGGACTTGGAACGTGCACGGCCAACGTTCGCGGGCCGTCGCCGCCTGGCCGGCTGGCGCTCGGAAGGGCGGAATTGGTGTCCGGGGATGCAATGGGACCCCTGGCCGATGCAAAAAGGGGGAGTGACCTCCGCACCCGTCCTCGACCTCGGCCGTTACCTGGGCACGCCCCTCCAGCGCGTGGAGGTGGCGGGGCTCGTGCTCACGGAGAGCACGTACGCGCCTGGGGCGCGGTTGCCATCCCACGGGCACCGGCACGCGGGCTTCCGGCTCACGCTGGAGGGGGGCTTCACTGACGTGGTGGAGGGCCGTGCGCGGGAGTGCCCGGCCCGCTCGGTCGCCTTCCAGGCGCCCGGGCTGGAGCACGCGCAGCGCATCCGGGACGTGCGCACGCGCACCTTCAACATCGACTTCTCGGAGGCGTCCTGGCGGTCGCGGAGCGCGCTCGCCGGACGGTTGGATCCGCGGGTGGACCTGACGTCGGCGCGGCTGGTGGCGCTGACGGCGCGCGTGTACCAGGAGTTCCGGCGCGCGGATGACGTGGCGGGGCTGGCCATCGAGGGGCTGACGCTGGAGCTGCTGGCGGAGGCGGTGCGCGCGTCTGCGCCGGTGCGGGCTTGTGCCCCTCCGGCGTGGCTGGGGCGCGTCCGGGAGCTGCTGGACGCGGTGCGCGGAGCTCCGCCCACGCTCGCGGCGTTGGCGCGGGAGGCGGGGGTGAGCCCGCAGCGGTTGGGGCGGGCCTTCCACCAGGCCTACCGGTGCAGCCCGGCGGAGTACCTGCGCCGCTCCCGGCTGGAGCGCGCGGGCAGGGCGCTGCGCGAGACGGACCGGCCCTTGGGCGACATCGCGCTGGACGCGGGCTATTGCGACCAGAGCCACCTGACGCGCGAGTTCCGCCGCCGCCTGCACCTCACCCCGGCGGAGTACCGGCGGCTGGCGGGACGTGCATCCGGTTCCACGCCGTAGGTTTCGTCCAAGACGGCGCCAGGCGGGCGGTCCTATCTCTTCCGCCATGACCCTGGAATCGCATCCCTTCCGCCGCGCCGTGACGCTCCTGTGCGCGGCGCTGATGTGCACTGCCTGCGCGGGTTCCCGGCCCGTCCCGGCGGCTCCTGAGCCGGCCGTGCGCCGCGTGGACTCCGGACGCACGCGGTGGGTGCTGCGTCCGTCGGAGGCGTACGACGCGCTGTGCCTGTTGAACCTGCTGCGGGGCGACGCGTTCTACACGCGCTTCTACCCGGCGGAGTTCCAGCGCTTCTCCGCGCTCCTGGGGACGCGGGAGCAGGCCGCCCTTTCGCACCTCACCGAGCGGATGGCGAAGCAGGGCGGCAAGATGGTGGGGCCGTTCCTGACGCTGGTCTTCTCCGTGACGGAGGCCGCCACGGTGGAGGACCTGGCGGCGACGGTGGCGGACGATGCGGCATGGAGCCGGATGCGCGCGGACTTCCTGGCCACGTCCTACGGGCGCGAGGACGGCTTCGCGGAGATGGAGGCGGTGCGAGGGGACCTGGGGGTCCTGCTGGCGTTCCTCACGCGCGCGGAGTTCCCGCGCGTCTGGCGGGCGGAGTACCTGCCGCAGGTGGAGCAGGCCATCGCGGGGCTGGCGGCGAAGGTGGCGCCGCACGACGTGGTGGGCTGGAACGAAGCGGTGCTGGGACGGGAGCTCCCGGTGCCGGCGTTGAGCGCGCACGTCCTGAAGTTCGCGAAGCCGCACGGCATCCGGGTGACGGGGTGGAACTTCCTCACGGACGCGACCTATCCCGCGGACGTCACCGTGAAGACGGCGGTGCATGAGCTGCTGCATCCGCCATTCACCCGCGAGGGCGAGCTGGACGCGAAGCTGTCCGAGCTGGAGGCGGACCCCTACTTCCAGCGGCTGGTGCGCGAGCATGACCCCGCGTTCGGCTACACCTCCGCGCGCGGCCTGACGGAGGAGGACTGCGCGGAGGCCATCGACGTCTACGTCAGCGAGCGGGAGGGCCTGCTGCGCAACCGGGAGGGCCGGCCGCTCACGGGGGCGGAGTTCTTCCGCGCCCACGACGACGGCATGCACGTCCTGGCCTTCGTCCTCTACGAGGAACTCAAGCGCGCGGGCCCTTCACGCGCGGGGACGTACGAGGCCTTCCTGCTGGGCCTGTTCGAGCGGGGCGTGCTCGAGCCCGGCGGGTTGGAGCGCCGCTTCCGCGCCTCCCAGGGGCACTACCCCGTGAAGGCGCTGGGCGAAGCGGCGGCTCCGTGACGGCTCAGAAGCTTCACGGCGGGGTGTCCTGGGTGGTGGCCTTGTCCAGGCGCTCCTGGAGGGCCTTCCAGCCGCGGTTGCCCGCTTCTCGCGCGCGGTCGAGCGTCTGGCCCGCGCCCTGGGCCACCTGCTCCGGGGAGAGCTGCGCCGTGCGTTGGCGCACCCGGTCCATCCAGACGAGCGGGGCGTAGAGCAACCGCGCCCGCTCCGGGCCCAGCAGGACGGTGAGCACGTGCTCCAGGCCTCCGGCTCGCGCCAGCAGCGTCCGGCCCAGGAGCACCGTCGCGCGGGTCTGCTGGAACAGCGGCAGGCTGTCCCCGTGCTTGCGGAGGGTCTCCGCGTTGTCGTGCACCTCGCGCCGCTCCGCTTCCTCCAGGTAGGGGCTGGCCGCGAGCTTGTCGAGCGACGCCGCCGCCTCTTCGTAGCGTCCGCGCCGGGTGTGGATGAAGGCCCAGCCCCACCACGTCAGCTCGTTCTCCACGCCCAGCGTCTGGAGCGAGCGCAGCCCCTGCTCGATGTCGTCCTCGGCGGCCCGCTCGCGCTTCAGGCCCATGCGGTTCCAGGCGCGCAGGAAGTGCCCGGCCGCGAGCACCGCCTCCCGCGACTGCGCGGGCGTGCCCTGCTGGATGGCGGGGAAGTCTTCCGGGGGAAGGGCTTCCGTCTCGGAGAGGAAGGCGGTCAGCTCCTCCTCGGCGGCGTAGTGGTAGCCCGCCTGGCAGAAGGAAACGCCCCGGCTCGCCCGCACCGCGGCGCGCAGGGGCGCGGGCCAGGAGGGGGTGGGCGTGGCGCGCGACAGCTCGTAGAAGACGAGCTCCGTGGCGGGGATGCGGTCGGACTTCTCCGCGGTGTCCAGCGCCAGCAGGACGGCGGCGAGGAAGGCGTGCTCCTGGCCCGAGTCGTAGCTCGACAGGGGCACGGACGCGCCGTTGGCCCACCGGGTCCACAGCAGGGGGAAGTCGTCCTCGTCGCGCGTCTGGAGCGACTTGCGCGCCTTGTAGAGGGCGATGCCCAGGTCCAGGTAGATGCGGGCCGTCGCGCGCGTCACCTCGTCGTTGACCGGCTTGTCTGGCAACGCGCGCGTTTCGGCCACGGCCTTCCACAGGAGGGCGATCTCCTCCGGGGCCCTGGGGTCGTCGCCCGCGCGCACGGAGAGCTTGAGGGCGCGGTAGGGCACGAGCGCGACGGAGTCACGGAGGCGTTGGTCGATCTCCGCGCGCTCCTTCGCGGCGCGCTCGGCGTCTGTCTTCTGGCAGCCGCCGCACGCGGTGAGTCCCACGAGGAGGAGGGCGGCGATGCGGTGGCGCAGCCCCCGGCTTGCGCGGATGGAGTCCTTCATGCCCGCGCACGGTATCATCCGAGCAGCGCGGCGAAGAGGTCGCGCGGCTCCAACCCGGTCGGCAGCCCGGAGACGCCGCCGTCATTCACCTCCACGTCGAACGGATCCGGCTGGTGCGGGTTGCGACCGAAGAGGAGCGCCTTCACGGCAGGGGAAGCGGGCTTCCGGTGGCCTTTCGTCAGGGGAAGGGCCCACGTGGACGCAAGCACACGCGGGGCCTGACACTGCGCTGGAGGGCGCGGACGCGGGCGGCATGCCGGGCCAACAGGGGCCTTCCAGGGGGCGGGCGGCCTCGCACGGTGATGCCTGACAGAACCGCATCCGGAAGGCTTGCTTCACCGGGCGGCGGGCCCGTAAAGCGCCACTCCATGTCGAACCCTTCCGACCTCCTCCACGCGGAGCTGCGGCCCTACCTGCGCGGCTACCCCACGGCCTCCGTGTGCGCGGCGATGACGTGGCGGGGCGCGCTGCACGTCGAAGGCCTCCGGGGCAAGGGGACGCCTCCGGCCACGGACGCCCTCTTCTCCCTGGGGGCGCTCACGGAGGTCTTCACGGCGGCGCTCCTGTCGGTGATGGCGGAGCGGGGGGACGTGCGGCTCGACGAGCCCCTGGGGAACATGATTCCCGCGTCGCTCCTGAACGACGAGGTCGCGCAGCGCATCACGCTGGAGCAGCTGGCGACGCACACCTCCGGGCTGCCGCACCTGCCGCCGAACCTGGGCGCGGCGCCCGCGAATCCGGACGACCCGTTCGGGCACTACTCCGCGAGCCTGTTCGGCGAGTTCCTGCGCAACTACCACCCCCGGCAGCCGCCGCCGCACCCGTCGTCCGAGTCGTTCCTGGGCATGGGCGTGCTCGGCCACGCGCTCTCCCGGCGCATGGCGCTGAACTACGGGCACCTGATGCGGGATGTGCTCTGCAAGCCCATGGGGCTCGTGGACACCACGGCGCGCGTCACGGAGGAGCTGGCCCCGCGCCTGTTGCAGGGTCACACCGCGCGAGGCAAGCCCGTGCCGCCGTGGACCTTCCCGGCGCTCCCTGGAGGCGGCGCGATGCACTCCACGGTGGGGGACGTGATGCGCTTCCTGGAGACGAACCTGGGGCGGGGAGAGACGTCCTTCACCAAGGCCCTGTACCGGATGCAGGCGCCCCGGGTGAAGGCCGGGCCCTTCCAGCGCGGCCTGGGATGGAACGTGTCCCAGGTGCGCGGCAAGGACGTGGTGTGGCGCTCGTCGGTGATGGGGGGCTACGTGGGCTTCATGGGGCTCAGCGTCGCGGCGGACGCGGCCGTGGTCCTCCTCGCGGACCACGGCTGGTCGCTGTTCGCGGCGCTGCGGGGGCGCGTGCCCCTGGAGGCGCCGGGGCTCGCGCTGATGTCGCGGTTCCTGCCGCCGTGAGGGGGCTTCAGGGGATGGTGAAGCGGTAGAGCTGGAAGCCGCCCGAGGACGCCATCTCGAAGTCGCGCACGTTGCGTGGGGCGCCGGTCTCGCTGCGCTGCGCGAGCTTGAAGTCGCCGGTGCCGTTGCTGGCCTGGAAGCGGAACTCGTACGGGCCCGGTTCGGTGGGCAGCGGGGCCGCGGACATCTTGGTCACGGCCAGGTTGGCGAAGCCCGGCAGGGGTTCACCGCCAGGGCGGCGCACGGAGCCGATGGCGCGCAGGAAGGGCGAGCCGCCGGTCAGGATGAGGTACTGCGGGTCGGCGGTGCGCGCGGGCTTCGCCGG
>NZ_RAWC01000281.1:0-9746 GCF_003611685.1 Corallococcus sp. CA049B
GCACGTGGGTGTCTCGCGGGGCGTGCGCGCGGAGGTGGAGGACGTGTTCATCACCAATGGCGCGCAGCAGGCATTGGATCTCGTGGGCCGGGTGCTCATCGAGCCGGGGGACTGCGTCGCCATGGAGGAGCCGGGCTATCCGCCCGCGCGGCAGGTGTTCCAGTCGCTGGGGGCGCGCGTCGTGCCCGTGCCGGTGGACGCGGAGGGGCTGGACGTGGCGGCGCTGCCGGACACAGCGCGGCTCGTCTACGTCACGCCGTCGCACCAGTTCCCGCTGGGCATGCCCATGTCCCCCGCGCGCCGGGTGGCGCTGCTGGAGTGGGCGAAGCGGCGGGACGCGGTGGTGATTGAAGACGACTACGACAGCGAGTTCCGCTTTGGCGGCAGGCCCCTGGAGACGCTGCATGGGATGGACCGCTCCGGGCGGGTGCTCTACGTGGGCTCGTTCTCGAAGGTGATGGTCCCCATGCTGCGGATGGGGTTCCTCGTCGCGCCGCCGTCGCTTCAACGGGAGCTGCGGTGGGCCCGGCGCGTGATGGACTGGCACAGTCCGGTACCGGAGCAGGCCGCGCTCGCGCGGTTCATCGACAGTGGGCTGCTGGCGCGACACATCCGCAAGATGCGGCGGGACTACGAGGCGCGGCACGCACGTGTGGCGGAGGGGCTTTCGCGCCACTGTGGTGGCTGGCTCCAGGTGGTGCCCTCCGTGGCGGGCCTGCACCTGTGCGCGACGTTCCGGCGAGGGGGCGTGGCGTTGGAGCGGGAGACGGTGGCGCGGGCCCGGGCCGCGGGCGTCGGGCTCATCACCCTGTCGCGTTACTTCATGGGACCGCGCGCCCGGCCAGGGCTGGTGTTGGGCTATGGCGGCATTCCCGCGGCACGCATCCCGGAAGGAATGAGGCGGCTGGGAGCTTGTCTCGGAACCGTGGCGGGATTGACGAGGGATTGAGCAACGCCTGTCACTTCGACAATCGGGTCGCGTGGCTCGCGGCGAGCTTCCACTGGCCCTCGCGGTAGACCCAGGTGTCGGTGAACTGGAAGTCGCCTTCGAACTGCGTCTTGCCGGAGTGGCCCTTGAGGGTGGTGCTGCCGGTGACGACCGCGGCGTCGCCGTCCAGGCTCTTGCGCAGCGTGGCGACGTCGGCGGTCTCGAAGGGAGACTTCATCGTGGGGAAGCGACCTCGGCACCCACTGGTGGTTCACGGCGTCTCCTTGGAGAAGGCGGGGGCCGCGAGCCTCCGGGCGCAGTCGCGGATGTCGTCCGGCCAGCTCCGGGTCCACTTGTTGAAGCGGGCGCGGTCGCCCGCGTAGAGCGCGCGAGCGGCCTCCTCGTAGCCCGGCGCGTTGCCGGCCATCGTGGTCATGAAGCGGTCCGCGGCGGCCTGCGCGCGGCGGACACGGTCGGCGTCTCCGCTGTTCGCGCGCGCGGCCTCCACCAGCTTGCGCAACGCCACGGACGCGCCGCCGGGCTGCTCGGACAGCCACTCCCAGTGACGGGGCAGCAGCGTCACCTCTCGGGCCACCACGCCGAGCTTCGGGCGGCCGGGGCCTCGGGGCTCGGTGGACTCGGCGGCCGGGTCCGGCGCGGGCTGGAGGCGGGCGAGCACCTCCTCCAGCGTGCCGCGCAGGTGGAAGTCCACCGTCCGGCCCGTGGCGTCGTCGAACAGGAGCAGCGATTCATGCTCGCCCTCGTCGAGTGCGTCCTTGGCGGCGGTGACGACCTCGGCCGGTGGGCCGGAGGCAAGCAGGCGCTGGCCGGCGAAGGCGGTCCAGATGGCGGAAGGCGAAGGCATGCCGGGGATATTACCCGGATATAAATGGGCGTCACTTCTACCCGGGTAATACGCGCGCGTTGACCGGGATGGCTGGCCGTGGGAGCAGGTCGGTCAGGAGGCGAGGCATGAAGGACGCGAACCGGATTCCTGTCATCGTGGGCGTGGGGCAGATCAACGACCGGCCGGAGGATCCGCTGCGGGGCCTGGACTCGCTGGGCTTGATGGAGGCCGCGCTGCGGGCAGCGGACGCGGATGCGGGCGGCGGCTGGCTCTCCCGGCTGGATTCGCTGGCGGTGGTGGATCAGCTCTCGTTCCGGCAGATGGGGCCGTTGCCGCTCGCGCTGGCGGAGCGCCTGGGTGCACGGCCGCGCCTCCATGAGCAGACGGCGGAGGCCAGCGGCGACAGCCCGGTGCGGCTGCTGCACGAGGCCGCCAACCGCGTTGCCTCCGGAGCCATGGAGGTCGCGGCGGTCGTGGGCGGTGAGGCGCTGCGCACGGCGGCCCGGCGTGCGGCGCTGGCCGCCGGGGACGCACCCTCGGCGCATAACGCCGCGACCAGCATCGGTGTCCAGGCGCACGCGGCCTACCGGAAGCGCTACGGCCTCAACTCTCCGGTCGACGTCTATCCCTTGTATGAGAATGCCGGCCGTGCCGCGTATGGCCAGACCCTGGCGGAGGCGCAGCGGGAGAGCGGCGAAATCTGGTCGCGGTTCTCGCAGGTCGCGGCGGGCAATCCGGGGGCGTGGCTCCGCGAGCCTTTGTCCGTGGAAGAGATTGTCACGCCCTCGCCGTCCAACCGGCCCATCGCGTTTCCGTATTGGAAGCGGATGGTGGCGAACAGCGCCGTCAACCAGGGCGCGGGGTTCCTGGTCACCAGCCTGGCGAATGCGCTCGCGCGCGGTGTGCCGGAGGACCGCCTCGTGTACGTGGGGCGGGGCGCGGCGGCGCATGAGCCGGAGGACTTCCTCGCGCGTGATGGCTATGCAAGCTCACCGAGCATGGCTGTCTCACTGCGCCGCACGCTGGAGCTGAATGGGCTGACCGTCGACATGCTCGACTTCGTGGAGCTCTACAGCTGCTTCCCGTGCGTGCCGAAGATGGCGCGCCGGGTGTTGGGCTGGCCGCTGGAGAAGCCCGCCACCGTGTTCGGGGGACTGACGTTCGGCGGTGGGCCCATCGCCAACTACATGGGCCACGCGGTGGTCAGCATGGTGCAGCGGATGCGCGAGCAGGGACGCCATGGCCTGCTCTTCGGCAACGGTGGCTTCGCGACGTACAACCACAGCCTCGTGCTCACGCGCGAACCTCCGCCCGCCGGAACACTGCCTGAAGCCTTCGAGCATCAGGCGGAGGCGGACTCCGCGCGTGGCCCCGTCCCTCCGTTCGTGGAGGACTTCACCGGCCCCGGCCGCATTGAAACGTACACGGTGCTGTACGAACGCGACGGCAGCCCCCGGTTCGGCGTCATCGTCGGGCGAGGCGCATCCGGTGAGCGCTTCCTCGCGAAGGTCCCGGCGCAGGACACCGCGGGCATCGGCTTCCTGTGTGACGGGAAGGAGGAACCTGTCGGCACGGAAGGGCACGCCGTCGCCGGAGCCGGAGGGGACATCCTCTGGCGCTGGGTCTAGACTTCATTTCTTGAAATACCGTTGTTAGCGACGACTGCGGCGGCAGCTTCAACAACGCCACCGTCAAGAAGCCCACCTGGAAGGCTCCGGCCACCCGGCCGTCCAGTGGCACCTGCACTGTGTCTGTCGCGCCCGATGACGGCCGCGGCGGAAGCACCCAGGGCTCCCTCAGCATCACCATCGGCCTGCCGGACGTCCCCGACGCCGCCCCCGTCATTGACCAGACCTTCCAGTCCGCCAGCACCGTCGAGCCGGGCGGGGTGGTGAACGTGCTCGTGGTGGCGCACGACCCGGAGGGCACCGCCCTGTCCTTCACCTGGAGCGCCAGCGGCGGCACGCTGGGCACCCCGGCCACCTCCGCGTCCCAGAGCGAAGTGCTGTGGACCGCGCCCGCCAGCGGCGGCCCCTTCACCCTCACCGCGGTCGTCATGGACGCGGCCGGAGTGCAGGCGACGCAGAGCTTCACCGTCAGCCTTCCCTAGCCCGCGTTTCCCGTGAACCTCTTGCTCCTTTTGGGAACCCCTTGAATCGACCACACCCATTCCAATCCCTGGCGCTCCTCCCGCTGCTCCTCATGACGCTCGCGGCCTGCGCTCCCGCTCCCGCTCCTTCCCAGGAGGGCTCGGCCGACATCGCCGTCTCGGCCCAGGCCCTCTCGACCTCGGACGTGGCCAGGGTCACCCTCACGGTGAGCGCCGCGGACCTCTCCGCTGACATTGTCGCCAACCTGCAGAATACCGGCGGCCAGTGGAGGGCCGTCCTCGGTGCGATTCCTGCCGGCGCCAACCGCACCTTCCGCGCCCAGGCCTTCGATTCCTCCGACACACAGGTCTATGAAGGCCAGGCCACCGGCGTCACCATCACCTCGAGCGCCACGGCCGCCGTGGTCATCGTGCTGCAGCAGACGACGGCGCCGACGCCCTTCGTCAACAGCGCGCCCAGGATTACCGGCCTCACGGCCTCCACCAGCCGCGTGGACGTGAACGAGTCCGTCACGCTCGCCGTCACCGACACGGACGCGGATGGCGACGCGCGCAGCTACGCCTGGACGGCGAGCGGTGGCACCTTCGTCGACGCGACCACCGCCAGCCCGACGTGGACCGCACCGGCCACGGAAGGAACCTATTCGCTGAACGTGAGCGTGACGGATGGGAAGGGCGGCCAGGCGGGCATCTCCTTGAAGGTCGCCGTGGTGCGTGCCAGGGGCTCGGCGGATGTCGCCGTCGCGTTCAACACCTGGCCCGTGGCGACCCTGGTGACGGGTACTCCGTCCGGCCAGGTGGCTCCTGGGGGTGTCGTGAGCCTGGATGTGGCGGCGGTGGATGCCGACAACGATGTGCTCAGCTACAGCTGGGCGGATGATTGCGGCGGCAGCTTCAGCGCGGACACGCAGCAGCGTCCAACGTGGACGGCGCCGGCCACGGCCCCCGCGAGCGCGGTGTGCAAGGTGACGGTGAGCTTGAATGATGGACGCGGTGGGAGCACGACGGGCCAGTTGGGCATCAACGTGGGGCTGCCCCAGATTCCCACCCGGCCCCCCGTCATCGATGAACTCTTCCAATCCACCGACACCGTGGCCGTGAACGGAACGGTGAATCTGGTCGTGAGCGCCTACGACCCCGAGGGTGCGGCGCTCACCTTCACGTGGAGCGCCAGCGGCGGCACGCTGGGAACTCCTGTCACCAGCGCCTCTCGGACCGAGGTCAACTGGACGGCCCCGTCGCTGGGAGTTTCTTCACTCATCACCCTGGTGATCCAGGATGCGAGCGGACAGAAGACGACCCAGACCTTCTCCATCAACCTGACTGGCGGGATGGTGACGTGCGTCAAGGTCGTCACCTCATACCTGAAGAAGGCGAACCCGTATGGCTACCCCGTCACCGTGAACTACAGCATGGTGGGCGGTGCTGGCGGTGGCATGGGCTATAATTTCAGGGGCTCGAACGGAGCCACCGCCACGGGGAGCTTCCCACTGGGTTCCGGGGACCTGGAGGTCTTCGTCGGGGGCGGTGGTGGCTGGGGGTCCTCCGATTATAATGGCAAGGGTGCCGGCGGTGCTGGCTATTACGGCGGTGGCGGGGCTTCCGCCCGGGGCGGTGGTGGTGGTGGCAGCAGCGCCATCTTGAACTCCAATCAACTCGTGGATGTCGCGGCCGGTGGACATGGGTTTGCCTCGTCGGGCGGCGGCGGGGGGAGCGCGACGGGCGGCACGGCGGGTGGCACAGGTGGCCTGGCCGGTACCCTTGGAGCCGGTGGTAACAGCCTCTATGCCCGTGGTGGGGTTGGCCTCAACGGCGGCATCGCCACCGACGTGAGCGCAGGGGGTGGGGGTGGCTATGGCGGCGGTGGTGGCGTCAGCGGCAGCGCGGGTGGCAGCGCGGGCGGCAATGGGGGCACCGGCGACGGCAGCGGTCTTGGTGCCAATACCTGGTCGACCGCCACGACCCTGCCGTCCGCGGCCGGTGCCGCCTCCGCCGGAGCAGGCAACGCCGGTCTGGTCATCCTGACCTACAACGCGGGCTCCTGCATGCTGTGAGCTGAGTTCGGTCTTCCAGACCGGTGACGGGAGGGCCTGAGGAGAGGGCCCTCCCTTCAAAGGCAGTCCATGCGCGGATGCTCAGCGGCGTTGGGCGGAGCCCGGCGCGCTTCCGCGGAAGTCGAACGCAGAGGCGGAAGGCGGGGACGGCACGGCACCGGTGTAGGCGGCCGTGGAGCCGCCCTGCGCCGCGCCGGTGGACTGGGTCCAGGTGGTCAGGCCCCAGATGAGGATCGGGATGCCCACCGCGGCGGGGAGGAAGGTGCCGACACAGTAGGCGCCGCCGACCTCGCCGCACGTGCTGGCGCCCGCCGCGACGTTCAGCCCGCCATAGGCAGTCAGCAGCGCGCCGAACACAGCCATGCCATTTCCAGGGTGGTCGATATCCGAGACGCTCGACCTGGGAATGGCGATCTCACTTCCCTTCGAGGACGTCTTCACGAAGAGGGAGTCCTGATCGCTGCGGACAATCCTGGCGGCGTAGGTTCCTCCATCCACGCGGGAGATGGTCGCGGTGGTCGAACAACCGGAGAGCAGCAGCAAGAACGCCACGGTGGGTTTCTTGGACATCTGTGTGGTCCCCCCTCAACGAAGTGTTTCCAGGGCAACTGTCCTGGCCCCGCTACGGCATGAGCAGGGACGCTGTGACGTCGTTCAGCTCCCCACTCGATAGGAATAAGACGGCGAGCTTGGAAATCCTTCAGAGGCTCTCGCGACGTGGACGGTCGTCCTGCCGCCCACGCAGGACGCGCATGTGGAGGCCGCGTCCCCGAACGCGAGCTTCGGCGCTTCCTCCACCTTGAAGGTTTCGCGAACCCCCGAGGCGCTGACGTACCTGCGCTTCTCCGGGGCCGAGCTCCCCGTTGCCGGGACGGTGACGTCCGCGAGGCTGCGCCTGTTCGCGATGAGCAACGCGGCCCAGGGCGCCGTCGTGCACGACTCGCCGGGCGTGCACCTCTGGGACGAAAGCGTGACGTGGAACACCCGGCACCACGCCTCGCTGCGGGTGGACGCGGAGCCCCGCGCGGAGGCCTTCCTCCGCTTTGATGTCCAGCTGCGGTCGGAACGCATCCAGCGGGTGGCGCTGCGCCTGTATGCCATTGACGGCACGGGCAACGGGCCCCGGCTCTACCGGGCGTCGACGTTCGACGGGGCGACGACGGACTGGAACCACCGCCCGGCGCCAGTGGGCGAGCCGCTGGTGGACCTGGGGGCCGTCGCGCGGGACGCGTGGGTGGAGCTGGACGTGACGAACACCGTGACGGCCTCGGGGACGTACGCGTTCGCGCTGCTGCCGGACAGCACGAACAGCGTGGGCTTCGTCTCCACGGACGCGGAAGCGCGCCACATCATCGGGGGCGCGCCCCGGCTGGTCGTCACGTATGAGAGCGACCCGTTCTGCTCGTACCGGGGCACGAAGCCGTCGGGGACCACGGCCTGGGTGCGTCAGGACGGAGGCGCGCAGGCGGAGGCCCCCGTTACGTGGCGCCCGCGCCGGATGGCGGGTTCGCGGTCGTCACCCGGCTCTTCGGCACGGGGACCCCGCCCGTCACGTCGGGTCACACCGTCACCCTGCACCGGGCGGATGGCGCCGTCGCGTGGACGCGCTCCTTCTCGCAGGCGGGGGTGCGGTTGGAGAAGGTGGTGGTGACCACGGTGGGCAACGTGCTGGTCGCCGGCAGCTACGACGGGGCACCGGACCTGGGCAAGGGGCCGCTGCCCCAGGGCTCCGGCATGGTGGTGATGAAGCTCACGCCTGACGGCACGGTGGACTGGACGCGGGGCTTCCGGGCCTGGTTCGGTGACCCGAGCGACCCTGAGAATTACCAAGACAACCCGATGGAGGTGCTCGACCTAGCGCACGGATGCGCATGGCAGCGCGGTGCTCGTCGGCACGTTCTGGGGCTACACGGACTTCGGCAACGGGCCGGTGTACTCGGGCAAGGCGTTTCCGTACGACGACACGTACCCGAACTCCTACGTGCTGAAGCTCCAGTGGGACGGTGCGCACCTCTGGTCGCGCGTGCTGGCCGGGACGTCCCTGGTGGGCACGCGGGCGAACAGCGTCGCCGTGGACGCCAGCGAGGGCGTCATCGTGGGCGGCCAGGCGGGGGACAATACCGACTTCGGTGGTGGCACCGTCGCGCAGCGCGGAGGCTTCGTCGCCCGGTATGGCGTGGGGGGCGACTTCGGCTGGGCGCGGGTGATGAGCGCGCGCTACGGCGAGGTGAACTCCGTGGGCGTGCTGCCCGACCAGCGCATCGCCTTCACCGGGAACTTCAACGGGTACCTGTCGTTCGCCGGCCAGGACTATGTCAGCCGCGAGCCGGAGGAATACGAGGGTGCCCGGGATGCGCTCGTGGGCGTGCTCACCGCGGCGGGAGGGGATGTGGGCTTACGGCAGTTCGCGCACTCCGGGTTCACGGACATGGTGGTGGACGGGGCCGGGAACATCGTGACGGCCCAGGACGGCGCGGGGAACCTCGTCGGGCTGGGCGACGTCGGTTGGCGGCAGGACGAAGGGCCCCGGCCCACGCTGGCGGCCTTCGGTCCCGGGCTGGAGTCCCGGTGGGGCCGCGTGCTGGGGCTCACGTCGGTGCATGAGTTCCACCTCGCGTCCTCCCCGGACGGCGTCGTGGTGGCAGGCAACCTGAACGATGCGCTCGAGATGGACGGCACCTGGTACACGCCGCAGGGGAAGGCGCTGTGCTAGTCCAGAGGCACCGACAACAGCTCCCGCTGACACGTCACGTAGAGCGTCCGGTCGTGCACCAACAGCCCGCCCAGGTCGGCGTGGCCGAGGTCGTGCACGGCGAGGCATTCGGTGGAGTCGAGCGACCAGACGCGCACGGTGCCATCGGAGCTTCCGGTGCACAGCAGCCCGCGCGAGGGCTCCACCGCGACGAAGTCCACCCCGTCCGCATGGCCCTGCCATTGCCGCACGACGCGGCCGGTGCGGCTGTGGAACATGCGGGCCACGAAGTCCCAGGAACCGCAGAGGAGGTGCTCTCCGTCGGGGTGCCAGGCCAGCGCCCGGAGGGTGTTCGACGGGTGGTTCCTCACGATGCCGAGCTGATTCTTGCGCTCGGCGCCGAGTGGCTCAGGGCGCGCGGTGGCCATGCGCAGGTGGAAGAGGGCGCGGACGTTGAGCGTGAGGCTTTCGAGCAGGTGCACGGCGCCGTTGCTTCCGCCCACGGCGACGAGGCCCTGGGCGGGCGCATGCGCGAGCGCGTAGAGCGGTCCGGTCTCCAGCGTGCGCAGGTTCTCGCCCGTCCAGGCGTCCCACAGCCGCGCGCTGCTGTCGGCGCTGATGGAGACGACGCGGTCCTCGCTGACGACCGCGGCGGCCTGGACCTCCTCTCCGTGGCCCTCGAAGGTCTGCATGCGTCGCCAGTCCTTGGAGTCCCAGATGGCCAGGCCGCGGATCTTGTACGCCTCGAGCACGCGGCCCAGCCCGGCCTCACCCGCCAGCCGGAACCAGGGCTCTCCATTCCGACAGATGGCGCCCGTCTTCAGGACCCGCGTGCACTCACCGGTCGCCAGACTCCAGAGGAAGATGCGCCCGCGGCCGTTCGCGGCGATGTGACGCCCGTCGGGCCACAGCATCGGCGCCCCGAGCGGATCTCCGTCGGTTTCGCCCTCATCGAGCCACTGGGAATACCGGCGCCACATTGCTTCAGTCTAAGCCAGAGGAAGTAAGTCCTGTCAGGGGGTAGGATTGCCGCTCCTCCGGTTGTGCAGAAGGAGCGGCGAAGTGCCCCACCAGCACCGAGAGTTGGAGCTGACGGCAGCCGAGCGGCGCCGGCT
>NZ_RAWC01000282.1:0-9711 GCF_003611685.1 Corallococcus sp. CA049B
GCCCAAGGCGGAAGGACGGCTGCCGGTGCTCACCTCGGCGTAGCCCTCGCGGACCTTCTCCGCGACCTTCTTGTTGTACTCGCGCAGGGCGGCCTCCTCGTCCGGGAAGGCCTTCTCCTTGCGCTGTCCCGCGGTGCCGATGCGGCCGTAGGTGACGATGAAGGTGGCGCCCTGCACCTCGGGCATCCAGAACTTGGAGCTGTTGCCGTCGACGAACTCGAACCTGCGCATGACCCGGGAGGCTACTCCAACCCCGGGGGACTTTTCGCGCGCTTCAGTCCGCCTTCGTGGCCAGCGAGCGCAGCCCTTCGTCCCGCGACACGCTGCCCGTGTAGCCCAGCTCCAGCCGGGCCTTCTCGTCGCTCACCGTCACCTCCTGCCCCGCGAGCAGCAGCTCCGTGCGGGACAGGGGCGGAGCGCTCTTGAGGCCCAGGAGGTCCCAGACGAAGTCGCTGACCACGGCCACCGTCGCGGCCAGTCCGGTGGGCAGGGTCTTGTCGCCGGGCTCCACGCCCTGCGTCTTCAGGAGCGCGGTGACGAAGGCGCGGAACTCCACGGGCGGGCCGTCGGTGAGGAAGTACGCCTGACCGCCGTGCCCCTTCTCCGCGGCCAGCAGCATGCCCTCCACGACGTTGGCCACGTGGCAGGTGGACGTCAGGTAGTGCCCGCCGCCAATCCAGCGGAAGCGCCCGGACTTCACCGCGGCGACCAGCGCGGGCAGCACGGTGGTGTCCCCCGGCCCCCAGACCATGCGGGGCCGCACGGCGACGGTGGTGAACTCCGGCGAGTTGACCTGGAGCACGAGCCGTTCGGCCTGGCCCTTGGTGGACGGGTACGGGCCCACGGGGCGCTCGGGCAGCGGGTGCGTTTCGTGGAGGTTCGCCATGGGGCCGCCGTCCACGAGCACGGCCTCCGTGCTCACGTGCACGAAGCGCTTCACGCCCGCCGCGCGCGCAGCCTCCAGCACGGTCTCCGTGCCGCGCACGTTGGCCTCGTAGAAGGCCGCGCGAGGGCCGGACAGCTTCACGTGCGCGGCGGCGTGGAAGACGGTGTCGCAGCCCTCCATGCCCAGGCGCAGGCGCTCCGGGTCGCTGAGGTCGCCCTCCCACGGCTCGCCGCCCGCGGCCTGGATGGCCTGCGCGGCCTCCGGCGAGCGGGCCAGCGCGCGCGCCGGTTCCCCGCGCTTCGCGAGCGCCGCGAGCAGGTGCTTCCCGACGAACCCCGAGCCACCGGTGACGAACGCGCGCACGTGTGAAGCCTCCTCCGTCCGAGGACGCCGCTCCTACCACTCCCCGCGCGGGCCGGGTAGCCCGCGCCGGTTGCGTCAGAACATGTCGCGCAGCGAGGGGGCGGGGCCGGAGAACAGGGCGCTGGCGGCGTCGAGCGACGCGTCGTCCCCGGTCAGCATCCCGGCGAGCTGGAGCGCGCGTGGCGTGAGGAAGCCGGTGTAGAGCGGGGCCAGGGCACGCACGTGCAGCTTGAGGCGGCCCTCTCCGCCGGGCCGGACTCGGGCGGTACCGCCCTCCACCTCCAGCACGAAGCGGCCGTGTTCTCCGGGAGGAGGTCGTCCTCCACGTCCAGGTGGAGCGCGCCGGACAGGCCGGGGGCGAAACCTCGCGCCTCCAGGGCCCTGGTGACATCCAGGATGGGCGTCATCCAGTGCATGGAGAGCTTCACCTGGTAGGTCTGTTCGCGCAGCAGCGCGAGGAGCGGCTCGTCCGCGCCGCCGAACCACACCACGTCCCGCGCCAGCGAGCGGTGGTCGCCCAGGAAGCGCAGGAGCCGTCGCGCGGCGGCGGGCGTGGTGGCGGTGAAGTCCGTGAGCTTGACGACCTGCGTGGGCACGGCGCCCTGGGGCGAGAGGCTCCGCATGAGGTACACGTAGCCCTCGATGCCAGACGCGCCCTCCACGACGTAGCCGTACGCGGTGTCGTTGCGGGGCGTGCGCACGCGCCGCCAGATGTAGTCGCCCCGGTCCAGCCAGCCGTGGTGCTGGGCGGCGAAGCGCCGGTAGCACGCCTCCACCGCCGCGTCGTCGGACGGGCGCAGGGGGCGCAGGGACAGCGAGCGTTCTCCCAGCTCCAGCGAGGCCGCTTCGACGTGGACTTCGTAGCGCGCGCCGGAGACCTCGTAGCCCACGCGCCGGTAGAGCGGCTGGGTCGCGGGGTAGAGGACGGAGAGGGGAGCGCCTTCGTCGCGCATCTCTCGCAGGAAGTGATGGAAGAGGCGCGTGGCGGCGCCTGCGCCCCGGTGCGCGGGAGCGACGCCCACGCCGCCCACGCCGATGAGGGGCACCGAACGGCCGCCCAGGAACTGGCCCATGCGGATGAGGGTGAGCGTGGCGGCCACGTCACCGTTCACGCGCAGGATGCGCAGGGAGGATTCAGAGAAGTTCTTGCGCACCACGGTCTCGGAGTCCGCGAGCGGCATGGCGAACGCCTGCGTGGTGATGTCCGCGATGGCGGCCAGCTCCTGCTCATCCTTCGGCGGTCCGTAGTCCGTCTCCATCCCGCATCCCCTTGCGTCAAGTCAGGCTGCGCAGCATGGCGCAGCGGATGCAGCGCGGGGAAGGCCGGGCGGAGCCGCTGTCACTTCGTGGGCTTCGGGGCCGGCGGCAGGCGTCCGTACTTCCGCAGGGCCTTCACCAGGCGGTCGGGTGGCAGGCCATGGACGCGGACGCTCTGGAAGCCGCTCATCGTGTCGGAGGCGAGCATCGAGTTGAGGATGGCCTCCTGGGTGGCCTGCACGGTGGCTTCGAAGAGAGGGGTCATCCGCTCGTTGTCGAGCATGGAGACCGGAGCGACCTCCGTGGAGCTCACGGGCTGGGTGGAGAACGCGAGGAAGATGTCGCCGGAGGCGTTCTCCCCCAGGCCGCCCATCTTCCCGATCGCGAGCGGCACGCGTCGGGCCACGCGGTCGAGCTGGTGCGGCAGGAGCGGCGCGTCGGTGGCCACCACGATGATGATGGAGCCCATGCCCTCCGGAGGCGGCGGACCAGCGCTGGCGCGCTTCGAGCACGGCGGCAGGTTGGCGCGGTAGGGGCCTTGGGGCGGGGCGTCTCCGAAGTAGCAGGAGCGCAGGTCGGGGAGCTCCTCGCCCACGGGAGCGCCAGCGACGGAGAAGAGGCGGCGGCTGCCGTAGTTGCACTGCACGAGCACGCCGAGGGTGTAGCCGCCCTGCTCCGCCGGGAGCTTGCGGGAGGCCGTGCCGATGCCACCCTTGAAGCCATGGCAGATCATCCCCGTGCCGCCGCCCACGGAGCCCTCGGCGACGGGGCCCGGGCGCGCGGCGTCGAGCGCCTGCATGGCGTGCAGGGGCCGGACGTGGAAGCCATCGATGTCGTGCAGGAAGCCATCCCAGGTCTCCGCGACGACGGGCAGGCCCAGCTCCCAGGTGAGGTCGCGCTTCTGGGCCCAGGTGATGACGCCCTCGTGCACGGCCCCCACTGCGTGGGTGTCGCTGAGCATCACGGGGCCAGAGAGCAGACCGGACTCCTTCACCCAATGGGAGCCGGTCATCTCCCCGCTGCCATTGAGGTCATACGTCGCCGCGAAGACAGGCTGCGCCACGGCCTCGCGGCCCCGGGGCAGCACAGCGGTGACGCCGGTCCTGATTTGCGCGCCGGTGTTCAGCGTGACGTGGCCCACTTCAACGCCCTTCACGTCGGTGATGGCATTGAGCGCACCCGGCTGTCCGCCGAAGGGAATGCCCAGGTCACTGGACCGCGGGCGCGCGGTGCTCGTGATGGGCAGGAGGCACAGCAGGCCCAGGAGGACAGCAGGACGAAGTTCCATGGGCAAGGGTTCTACACCTCGACGAACTGTCCTCCCACGATGCCGGTCTGTTCCAGGGCGGACTTGAGTTCTCCATCGACGATGAGCGCGGTCCGAAGTCCCCACGGCCGGAACACGCGCTCCTCAGCGACCCTTGCTTTGTCGATACGCAGCCCGGCAACGTACTTGTATCCCCCGACCTTCTCGGGCTGCCCGTCTTCAGGAGTCCAGAGCTTGAACTCCTCACTCGCGGCCTCATCGACGCATCGGACCGTGCGCGCCGCGACCAGGAGGAAATAGGGCTCGACCTGTCCTTCGACCTGCACTGGAAAGAGCTGCACGTCGTTGGGGGCCAGCGAGCGAAAAACCTCTGCGGTCCGACTACTGAGCACGGGCGAGACCCCTACGCCAGTGGAGGTGAAATCCAGAGGAGTCCCTGGTCGAGAGAGAGGAATACGCAGCGGTCCTGGGTCGGGAACGGGCGTCCCGCGCGTGAACACCCAGGGGTTGTCCAGTGGCTGACCGTCGAGGTGGATCGGTGTCTTGAAGTACCACCGCCCCGGCACATACACGTCAATGCTCAGGTTGAAGAACCGTCGATTCATCGCGTCAGGCATCGGGATTCCGGGTGATGAGCTTGCGCAAGTGGGTGCCTGCCGTTGTCAGTTCTTTTGCGATGGCCGCCAGGATGCGGAACCTGTCAACGCGAGTGAGACAGCGAGTTCGTGAGATTCCTGCGCAGCCTGCTGTGAATTGGCCAGACGGGTTGGGTCGTTGATCCAGACGGCGCCCGGCAGCGTCTGCGGCCTGGACGGTGCCGCTACTTGCTGTCGAGGACGAAGACGCCGTCCCAGTCCTCGGGAGGAGGCGCCGCGAGCAGGGCCTCGCACCGCGCGGCGAAGCGTCCCGAAGGCGCGTCCTCCGGCGAGGCGAGGAACGCGGCTTTGGCCTCGGCGAAGCGGCGGGCCCGGTAGAGCGCGAGCCCCTCGGCGAAGCGCTCGAGGTGCGGTGGCGGCGGCGTGCCCGCCGGGCCCACCAGCTCGAAGACGCGGACCGGCTGCTGCTTGCCCTTGACGCGCAGCAGGTCCAGCTCTCGCGCCAGCACCACACCCCGGGCGGCGGCGAGGGTCTCCTCTGCCACCAGCGTGCGGGTGCCGTAGACCTTGGCCGCGCCCTCCAGGCGCGAGGCCAGGTTCACCATGTCGCCGATGACGGTGTAGTCCTGGGCCGCGCTGGAGCCGATGTTGCCCGCCACGCCCTGCCCGGTGTTGATGCCGATGCGGCAGTCCAGCCGGGGCAGCCCTCGCGCCTCGAACGCGGGCGAGAGCCGGTCCACCACCGCCACCAGCTCCAGCGCGGTGAGGCACGCGCGCGCCGCGTGGTCCTCTTGCGGCAGCGGCGCGTTCCAGAAGCACATGATGGCGTCGCCGATGAACTTGTCGAGCGTCGCGCCGTGCTTCGTCAGCACGCCGGTGGCCTGCTCGAAGTAGGTGTTGAGGACGGCGACGAGGTCCTCCGGGCTCATCCGCTCGCTCATGGACGTGAAGCCCACCAGGTCGCTGAAGAGGACGGTGAGCACCTTCCGCTCGCCGCCCGGCGCGGCCTTCTCCGGGTGCTTGAGGAGCTCGTCCACCACCTGGGGGGCCAGGTAGCGCTTGAAGAGGCCCTTGATCTGATCCCGCTGCCGCAGGCCGCTGACCATCTCGTTGAAGGACTGCGCCACCCGGCCCACCTCGTCCGAGCCGCGCACGGGCACCTCGACGGTGAGGTCCCCCAGGCGCACGCGGCCGGCCGCGGCCTCCAGTTGCACCAGCGGCGAGGCCATGCTCCGCGCCATGAAGACGGCCGCCGCCAGCGCGAGCAGCGCCACGCCCACGGCGGTGGGGATGAGCCAGCGCTGGAAGCGCTGGAGGATGGGATTGATCTCCGCGTCGAAGTCGCGCAGCACGAACACCTGGCCGATGCGGCTCCCATCCACGCCGCTCAGCGCGCCCCCGCGCACGAGGTAGTGCGTGCCTTCGATGAACACGTCGCGGGCCTGTCCGGACCGCACGCCGTCGCCGTCGAGCAGCGAGCCCACGGGGAGCTGCGAGGCCAGGGCCCCGTCCTCCGCGCGCACGACGAAGCGGGCGCGGGTGTCCCCCAACTGGGGCCCGGCGGCCCGGGGCGCCAGGGGCTCCTCCAGGAGCACGTCCCGCACCCACTGTCCGGACAGCACCACGCCCACCCTGTCCCGCCGCGAGCCGTAGGCGGGCTGCGCGTGGACGAGCAGGAGGTCCCCTTCCCGGAGCGCCTCGGGAGCGACGAAGACGAAGGGCAGGGCGCGCAGCTGCGCGGGAGACCAGAGCGCGGAGGTGGGGCCGCGCTGGAGCGACGCGGCGAGCAGGGGGAGGTGGACCGGGCCGTCCCCCAGCTGCTCCGGCGCGGCGCGTGTGTAGACGAGCCGCCCGCTGGCGTTGAAGAAGGCCCAGGGCAGCGGGCCGCCGCGGCTAAAGCCGAAGGCCTCCGTGTCCGCCGAGTCGATGACCTCGCGGGCGCTGAGGATGCCGTCGGTCTCCGAGCTCTCGTCGCCCAGCCCCGCATCGGCGTCGACGGAGTTCACCGACAGCGACATCTCCTTGAAGGAGCGGTCCAGCGTGCGCGCCTCCGCCACGTCGCGGATGCGCTCCTGGCTGGCGTGGGCGAGCTGCTTGAAGGCCTCCAGCGTCCGCTCCAGGTCACTGGCGATCTTCTCCTTCGCCGCCGCCTCCACGGCGAGGTTGGTGAGCAGCAGCGCGGTGACGAGCGCCGCGCCCGCGAGCGACATGAAGGCGAGGATGAGCTTCTGGGTGAGCGTCACGGGAGGAACTCAGCGGGCCTGCTCGGCGTAGTCGGGCCGGGGGGTGTACTTCTTGCCGCGCTTGTCCAGGTGGGTGTCGTCGGTGCGTGTCTCCACGAGCGTCAGCGTGGCCGTGCTGGCGCGGCCCGCCTCCACGACGACCTCCGCGCGGGCGATGTCGCTCTTCTGGTCCCGCCGGTGCACCGCGAAGAGGGGGTAGCGCCCGGGGGGCACGCCGCGCAGCACGAAGCGCCCGTCTGCGTCCGTCACCGCGAAGGCGCGGTTGGGGACCACCACCAGCGTGGCCACCATCTGCTCGTGGATGTCGCAGTAGACGTCGATGATGCCCGTCTTCCTGAACGTCTCCACGTACTTCTCGCCGGGCCTGTTCTTGCCCGCGTCGAACCTGCGGGCCACCGAGCGCGAGAAGACGTTGTGCAGCACCACGTCCTTGTTCAGGAACTCCACCTTCTGGCCGGCGACGATGGGCAGCACGCCGGGGCTGAACGCCTTGTTGGCCTGGCTCATCACGGCCACCTCGGCGGGCGGCTCCTCCGTGTAGCCGGTGAGGTAGACGACGACGCCGGAGCGGTCCGCCTTCGGGCGTGGCTCGCCGTCCTCGCCGATGACGGAGATGCGCACCTCGCCCTGGACGCTGCCCGGCTCCGCCGACGCGAGCGGCGCGGCCAGGAGGAGCGCCAGCAGCAGGGACTTCAGAGCGCGACTGCCCATATGAGCCTCGGCATGAAGCGGGGGGTTTCGGAGGACACGGCCGTCAGGCCCACCAGGGTGCCGGCCGTCACCCACATCCGGCCGAACGTCCACGCCAGGCTCGGCCCGACGAAGACATGCGGGGCCTGGCCGGAGGCCTTCAGGTCGAACTCCCCGAAGGACTCGAGCGACAGCCGCAGCTCGTCCTCGATGATGGGGTAGGCCACGCCGACGGAGTAGGTCCCCAGGACGCGGGCCGGCCCCGGGTCGCCGCGCAGCGCGGGGATGCCCACCTGGGCGCCCAGGTCCACCGTGGCCCGGAGGCCGCCCTCCCACTGGTACGAGCCGACGAGGTCCACGTCCACGCGCGAGGGGGCCGTCGCGTGGATGGCCTGGTGCCACACCGCGCGCACGAGCGGCTGGAAGGCGCGGTCGTCCCCCCGGGGGAAGAGCCGGTAGCGGAAGTCCGCCTCGAAGGACTCGAGCTGGGTGACGCCCTGTTGGGCGCGCACCTGGAAGGGGATCGCGAGCTCCAGGTGCTGGCTCAGCCCGAGCACGGGTCCCCACCATATCCAGTACACCGAGGACCGGCCGGGCTCGCCGGGAGCGCGGCCTCGGACCCACAGCCACTGCTCCAGCTCGACGTCGCCCTTGGGGACGATTTCGGTATCGAAGGTCCAGATGAAGGGGCGGCGTCCCGCCTGCGCGGGAGCGGCCCACATCAGCCCCATGATGCATGCCACCGCTGTCACCCAGTGGGCTGTGCGCATTCCGCCTCCCATCCCCGCATCGAGGGGTATCCAGGGGGTTGACTATCACACAGACAGGAAGAGGCGGCCCGGGGTTCCTCCCCTTCCCGGCCGGTGCCTGTCACGCGCTCGAACGACGTGCCCTACCGTGTCCCGGATGCACCTTGAGCCAGGGGGACGACCCAGCGCAGCGGCGCGGCGGGGGTGTGGAACTCGGTGAGCTGGATCCGCTCCGGGCCCAGCAGATGGCCGTCGGGGGTCTTGAGCTCCAGGACATGCTCGCCCAAGGGGAGCTCGATGAGCAGCGGCGCGTGGCCCCGGCGCTCCCCATCGATGATGACCACCGCGCGCAAGGCCCCCTCACCGCCCACCGTCAGCGTCCCGGAACCGCGATGCGCCGGGGGCGATGGGGCGCGGGCCGGCCGCTTCGTGGGAGGCTCCTGCGCTCGCGGGGCAGCGTCTGGCTTGGGCGCCGGCTCCGGGTCCGTTGGCAAGCGCTCCTCCGGAGCGGCGACGTCCTGCTCCGGGGTGGGCGGCGCCGGGACGGGGGCGGAGACGAGCCGCACCGCGGGCAGGGGCGGCGCCGCTTCCAGTCCAAGCCTCCAGGGCCTCACGACGGCCGCCATTCCCCCCAGCGCGAGGACGGCGAGCCAGGGCCCCCATCGCCGCTGGGGACGCGGCTCGCTTCGAGGGGGCGGTGTGACACTGCCCCCCGCTGCACTCCCGGAGGTCGGCGCGGCCACCCCGCCGAGCAGCTGCTCCACCTCCAGGAAGGCGCCTGCCCACCCCGAGACGGGCCGGGCCCTGGCCTCCTCCTTCGCCCGGACCCGCGCCATCCAATCGCTCAGCAGCGCGCGCCCTGCCCGCCCGCTTCGGGCCGCGAGCAGCTTGCCGGTCGCCTCCGCGAACTCCGCCGCGCTCTGGAAGCGCTGATGCCTCGCCCTCCGGACGGCCCGCGCGATGAGGTCGCGGACGTCCTCGGGGATCGCATCCGACGGCTCCAGCTCCTTGCCCGCCAGCAGGTCCGCCATCCGGTCCTCGCCCGCCAGCGGGCTGTGCCCCGTCAGCAGCGCGTGCAGCACGCACCCGAGCGCGAAGAGATCCGAGCGCCCATCCAGATTTCCCCCCGTCACCTGCTCCGGCGGCATGTACGCGGGCTTGCCCTTCGTGTGCCCCGCCAGCGTCCGCTCCTGCCTGTCTCTTGCCAGCGCGATGCCGAAGTCCGCCAGCTTCACGTCTCCCGTCCACGACACGAGGATGTTCGAGGGGCTCACGTCCCGATGGACGATTTCCAGCGGCTGCCCCGCGCCGTCCTTCGCCTCATGGGCATACTGGAGCGCATGGGCCACCTCGGCGCACACATGCAGCGCCAGCTCCGGCGGAAAGTCCTCCCCCACCTCCAGCCCGCGCCGCCGCAGCCGCTCCGCGTCGACGCCGTCCACGTACTCGAGCACCTGGTACGGGACGCCCTCCACCACGCCATAATCGAGGATGGACAGGATGTTCGCGTGGTGCAGCCGGCTCGCGGTCCGCGCCTCGTCGAGGAACATCCGCGCCAGGGAGGCGCTCTGCTCATGCTCGGCGCTCAGCCGCTTGATGGCCACCCGCCGCGCGAACCCCCCATCCCCCGTCGCGGTCGCCTCCCAGACCTCTCCCATCC
>NZ_RAWC01000283.1:0-9676 GCF_003611685.1 Corallococcus sp. CA049B
CGCCGGCCCTGCCCGGATGACGTGGAGGCCGCGTCCAAGAAGAAGGGCGGCAAGCGCCCCGCGCCGAAGTCCCCGGCGCCGACCAAGAAGAAGCCTTAGCGGCCCATCGCCTCGGGGTCCGCCGCTCCTGCGCGGCGGGCCCGGCGTCGAAGCGGCGCAAGCTACTCGACGATGAAGTCCGCGGCCGTGCGGCGGCGGCCGGCCACCACCGACACCACCGCGCGGCCCTTGCCCACGGCCGTCACGCGGCCCTCGGGCGACACCGTCACCACGGCGGCGTTGGAGCTGAACCACTCCAGCGGCACCTTCTCCAGCGCCACGCCGTTGCGGTTGTACGCGCGCGCCTGGACCATCACCGACTGGCCCTTCTTCTTGAAGGTGTACGAGGTGAGGTTCAGCCCCAGGCGCGCGAAGTCCGGCGGCACCACCTGCACGGCGATGGCGCGGTGCAGGTGCCCCAGCGTCGCGGAGACGGTGGCCACGCCGGCGGACGCGGCGATGAGCTCGCCGTTCTCCACGCGCGCCACGGCCTCGTTGCTGGAGCGGAAGTCGGGCGCCGCGTCGGGGATGACGTGGCCCGCCTCATTGCGCGCCACCACGCGCATCTTGATGGTGCGCCCCACCTCCACGAAGTCCGCGCCCGGAGCGCGCACGTCCAGCGACGCGAGGATGGTGAGGTCCAGCGGCAGCGCCGCCTTCGCCCGTCCGCCCTGCACGCCGATGATTGTTTTTCCGGACTTGCGCGCCACCACCGTGCCGTCCTCCAGCACGGAGGCCACCTCCGGCGCGGAGCTGGTCCAGCGCAGGCGCGTGTCCATCATCTTGCGCCCGTCCGCGTCCAACACCGTGTAGCTGAGCGGCAGGTGCTGCCCCTGGGTGCGCAGGTAGCGCAGCTCGGGCGGCTCCAGGGTGATGGTCGTGGGCGACGGTCCACACGCGCCGAGCACACCCAGCGCGAGGAAACCCAACAGGGAAAAGGAGATGGGACGTGAGGTCTTCACGAAGGCAGGCACGCGGCAGGAGGGGAATGGCCGAGTCTACCGGTGGCTCACTCAAAGGGCGTTAAAACCTGGAGCCCCCGCGCCGAAGTCCGCGCGCCTGCACGCCTGCTGACGACTACTGCCCACTTCCACGGCGCGGGGTCCGGGCCTCCATCGCGCCCAGCACCTGCGCGGCCAGGGCCTCTCCCTCCCGCCAGCCCGCCACCCGGGCGCGCTCCCTCGCCTGCTCCAGCCGCTCACGCGCCTCCGGCGCCCGGCCTCCCGCCACCAGCAGGCGCCCGGCGTTGAAGTGGATGCGCGCCACCTCCTGGGCATCCCCGCCCTGCTCGGCCAGGGCGAGCGCGCGCTCCAGGTCCGACAGCGCTTGGGCCGGCTCGCCCGCGAGGACCCGCAGGCCCGCGAGCTGCGACAGCGCCCGCGCCTGGCCCACCGCGCTGCCCACCGACCGCGCCTGCTCCGCCGCGCGCGTGAAGGCCACCCGCGCCCGGTCCAGCTGCCCCAGCCGCTGCTGCAGCCGGCCCAGGAGCAGGTAGTGCTCCCAGAAGAAGTCCGCCACGTACGGGGTCCGGTTCCCCATGCGCTGGAAGGCCCGCGCGAGCAGCTCCACCGCGGCCGTCGTCTCGCCCCTGGCCTCACGCACGCGCGCGAGCTCGCCCAGAATCAGGGCCTCGACCTCCGGGTCCGAGCCCGCCGGGCCCTGCGCCATGCTGAGGCGCACCTCCGCGTCGTCCACGCGCCCCAGCTTCAGCTCCGCGACGGCCAGGCGCCGCGCGGCCTCCGCCCACCGGCCGGGCGTCTGCATCACCGGCACGCGGTCCAGCCACGGCGTCACCAGCCCGTCCACGGCGGCGGGGTCCGCCTGCGTGAGACATCCCGCCGCGCGCGCGAGCACGTCCAGCTGCCAGCGCACCACCGCCGCCGTCGCGCCAGGCGCCCGGCCCAGGGCCCAGCGGAAGAACTCCACCGCCGAGCGCCACTCGCCTCGCGCCGCGAACCAGTCCCCCGCCCGCTCGCACGCGGCCGGCGCGCCGGAGGCATCCGCGCCCAGCAGGTGGTCCGCCACGCGCACCTCGCGGGCCGGCTCCTGCACGAACGCCTCGTCATCCAGCGTCTCCGCCAGCTCCTGGTGCGCGCTGCGCAGCTGCGAGGGCGACAGGCGCTCGCGCAGCACCTGCCGCGCCTCCTCGCTCGTGAAGCGGAAGATGCCGGGCTGCCCGGGCACGGGCACCACCCACTCCGCGTCCTCCAGCACCCCGGCGCCGTCCGTGGCCGTCAGCGACGCGCGCACCAGCTCCGCGCAGAAGAGCGAGCCCTCCACCGCGGCGCGCTGGAGGAAGCGCAGCGACGCGGCGGGCAGCAGCTCCAGCCTCGCGCCCAGGGCCTGCCCCAGGCCTTGCGGCAGCGCCGCGGGGGACAGCGGGCCATTGGCCTGGAAGCCGCCCTCCGTGCGCTGCAACACCCCCACCGACACCAGCAGCCGCACCAGCGCCAGCGCATGCGCGGGATTGCCGCGCACCCGGTCCGCCACCGCCCGCTCCAGCGACGGCGACAGGGCCATGCCCAGGCTCGCGGTGAGCAGCGCGTTCAGCTCCGACGGCGACAGCCCCTCCAGCACCGTCACGGGCAGCGACGCCAGCGCCGTGGGCACCGCGTCCACGTCACCCGTGGCCACCAGCGACACGCCTGGCTCCTTCGCCGCGAGCAGCCCCGCGAGCATCTCCAGCGAAGGGCCGTCCACGCGGTGCACGTCGTCCACCAGCAGCAACAGTCCAGACGGCTTCGCCACGCGCTGGATGGCGTCCACCACCGCTCCGTCTCCCGCCGGCAGGAGTCCGCCGCCTGACGGCGCGCCCCGCGCGAGCCTCCGCCAGAGCGCCGCGGCCTCCGGTTCGGAGAGGCCCAGCCCCGACAGCGGCGGCAGCGACGCGTCCCCGCCCGCGGCGGCCCGCGACAGCGCGGCGAACACCGTGCGCCACAATCCCAGCGCTCCCGCGGAGCGAGGGTCTCCACCCCACGCGTACACCACGCGCGGCGAGGCGCCCGCGGCCAGCTCGGCCACCGCCTCCAGGAAGCGGCTGCGTCCCACGCCCGAGGGCCCCACGAAGAGCCGCGCGCCGCCTTCGCCCCTGCACGCCGACTCCACCACCATCGCCGCCTGCGTCAGCGCCTCGTCGCGCCCCACCAGCGCGTCCACGCGGGTCGCGGGCGCGCCGGACTCCACCCGCCACGCCGTGCCGCCGGGCAGCTCGCGCGACGCGCCGATGCGCACCCCGCCCGCCTCCACCAGCAGCGCCTTCACGGAGGCGCCCACCAGCAGCTCGCCGGACACCGCCGCGTCCGCCAGCGCCTGCGCCCGCTCCAACCCCAGGCCGGTCAGCCGGGCCGCCCCCTCCTCCGCGCTCGTGCGCACCACGCCGGACTCCAGGCCCCGCCGCACGTTCAGGCCGGCGCCGCCCAGCTCCTCCGCGCACTTCAGCGCCCGCGTCGCGTCGTCCGCGCGCGCCTGCGGCAGGCCGAAGGGCAGACACCACCGCGTGTCCGACAGCGCCAGCGCCTCCACGTGGTGGCGCGCGGAGACCTGCGCCACCGCCTCGCGCAGCCGGACCGCGTGGGCCGGCTCGCCCGCGACCACCAGCAGCGTGAGCCGGCGCATCTGCGCCTGCGCGTCCATGGCGCGGATCTTCACCGTGGGGCCCGGGGCCTCATCTCCGAGGGCCGGGGGGCCGTCGTCGTCCTCACCGCTGGCGGACGGCGGCTCGGCCAGGGCGGAGGCCAGCGGCGCGGGCACCTCCATCGTCGGGTCGGTGGGCGGCTCGTGCACGGCGCCGTCGCCGCGGCGCGCGGGGGCCTTGGCCGTCGGCGCGTCGGGGAGGTCCTCGTCGCCCAGGTGCACGGGCGGCTCGCGCAGCGCGGGCATCACCGGCAGCCTGGGCGAGGCGGAACCGGAACCGGACGCGGGCGTGAGCGACTTCTGCGCGGCGTCCACGCCCAAGGGCGTGAGCGAGTTGCCGCACGCGGGGCAGAAGCGGCTGGTCGCGGGGGTGGACTGGCCACAGCGCGGGCACGACACGTTGGAGGGCTCGCGGCCCTGGGGCAGCCCGGGCTCGCCGCTGCCCGCGTCGCGCAGCCGCGCCAGCACCGGTTCGCCCACCAGCCGCGTCACCACCGCGGGGACGCTCTCCTCCGGCGGCTCCGGCGTTTCATCCAGATACGACTGGAGCGCGCGGGCCACGTCCGCGCAGCGGGCGAAGCGCTGGCCGGGGGCGCGGTGGAGCATGCGCAGGATGATCTGCTCCAAGAGCGGTGACAGCCCCTCCACGAACTGCGAGGGCCGGGGCACCGCCGCCAGCGCGATGCGCCGCATGGCCTCCGCGGGGTTGTCCGTGTCGATGAACGGCCGGCGCGTGCACAGCTCCCACAGCACGACCCCCAGCGCGAACTGGTCGCTGGTGCCGGAGACGGGCTCGTTGCGCACCTGCTCCGGCGACATGTAGCGCAGCTTGCCCTTGAGCACGCCCGTGCGCGTGCGGCTGGCGCGGATGGTCGCCTTGGCCACGCCGAAGTCCACCACCTTCGTCAGGCCGTCCAGGCGCACCATGATGTTCTGCGGGCTGATGTCCCGGTGCACCAGCTCCAGCGACGCGCCCTGGCTGTCACGCGCGTGGTGCGCGTGATCCAACCCCAGCGCCGCGTCGCGGATCATCTGCGCGCAGACGCGGTGGGGCAGCGGCGTGCCGGCCCGCGCCGCCGCCTTCGCCAGGCGGCCCAGGTTCTCGCCCTCGATGTACTCCATGGCGATGTAGAACGTGCCCTGCCACGCGCCGACCTCGTACAGCGAGACGACGTTCGGGTGGTTCAGGTGCGCCGCGACGCGGGCCTCGTCGAGGAACATCTCCACCGAGCCGTCGTGCTCCAGCAGGTCCGGCAGCAGGCTCTTGAGGATGACGGGGCGCTCGAAGCCGCTCACCCCCACCTGACGTGCCAGGAAGATTTCCCCCATGCCCCCCACGGCCACGCGGCGCAGCACCGCGTACCTGCCGAAGATGAGGGAAGACGGGGAAGCACCGGACACCATCGCCCTTGAACCGTACCCAGCGATCCCCATCCCCCGCCAGTCCCCGGCCCTTTGCTTTCGCACGGGGAGCCATTAGCCATTCCGCCTCCGTGTGGGGTCCTGGCGTACCGGGCACGAGTCGCATGGACCCAGGCACGTTTCAGACGTGCCAGGTCAGCCTTCCCGCCTGCTCGGACGACCCGGGCGCGAGGGTCAACGGCGACACATACAGCCCGCGCCGCTCCCGCTTCCACCAGGCTCCGGTGCGCTGGCGCTCCGCCCGGGACGTCATCCGGTAGTCGTGGAGCACCGCCCGTACGAGCCGGGGTGGGCGGTCCGGGAAGGGGTTGGACGCGAACAGCCCCAGCACCTCCGGCGAGCCCTCCAGCAGCCGCTCCATCAGGGCCAGGAACCACGAGGGCGGCGACCCCAGCGCGGCGAACCACATCTGCCAGTCCAGCCGGGGCTGATGCGGGGCGACCTGGCGCGGTGGCCGGTCCACGCCCGACGTCTTGTATCGGAACGGGAACTCCAACCAGTGCTCGCCGTCGTTCGAGCCCTCCACGGTGATTTCCGGCCGGTCCACCGTCATCACCGCGAACAGGCCGTAGGAGTTCACCGAGTGCAGCGGCATCACCCGGTCCTCCAGCCAGTCCACCGCCCGCACCAGGCGCTCCGGTCCGCGCGGCCACCACCCCATCCGGCGCAGCTGCTCCACGGTGCCCAGCGTGAGCAACGGCACCGCCGCGGCCACGGACAGCGCCGTGCCCGGCACCGACGGCCGCCGCGCGGGCCCGGCGTCGCGCCCCAGCGCCTCCGGCAGCACGCGCCGCAGGGCCGCGTCGTCCAGCAGCCACAGCCCCAGGGCCAGCGACTGGACGTTGAAGAAGCCGTAGTTGCCCGTGGCCATGATGGCCACCTGCAACGCGGAGAGGATGCCGAAGGTGGCCTGCCGCACGCGCCGGGGACCGAAGGCGAGGAACGGCACCGCCGTCTCCGCCGCCAGCACCGCCGCCGTGCCCGCGTGGCGCACCTGGCGCGGGAGCTGGTGCGCGGCCCAGCCGCCCCGCGTGGGCAGGGGCGCGGTCTCGAAATACACGTCGCACGCGCTCAGCTCACGCCACGTCCGGTCACCCGAGTGGACCTTGCTGATGCCCGAGCCGAAGTAGAGCCGGAACACGAGCATGCGGAAGAGGAACACCTCCAGCGCGGACACGTCCCGCGTCCCCAGCCCGGGCCTCACGCCGGCCGGCGCGGTGAGCGCGCCCAACAGCCCCATCTCCAACAGCAGCACGTCCCACTGGAACGACAGGAACTCTCGCCCCAGTGACACATAGGACAGATACAGCGCCCACAGCGCGGCGGCGCTCGGGAGCGGGGCCACGTTGAGGAGCAGCGCCAGCGACAGGGCCTGCCCCACGCGGCAGCCGCGCACCAGCGCCGCGTCCGACGCGTCCCTCCAGAACACGGACGGACGGCGCCAGCGGCCCTGCGCGGCCCAGCGCTCGGACTGCGCCAGGTCACGGATGGGACGGATGCCCTTCTCTCCGTAGAGCCCCAGCACCTGCTTCCCCAGCGACGTGAAGGCGATGAGGAACGTGCCGCCCAACAGACGCATGAAGGCCCAGCGCACCCACCGGTGCTCCGCGGGCTCCGTCACGCGGCTGAACAACCACGTGTCCCATTTCGACGCGCGCCGGCGGTGGTGCGCGATGACCGGATACACCGCGCCCGCCACCTGCCGGACGCCGGGCGCCAATCCCAGCCGCGCGGCCAGCCGCGTGCTCCACCGGGGCGACCAGGCGAGCATGCGGAAGACGGCCTCCGCGCCGGACGAGCGGCGCCCCGACGGCTCCACCAGCTGCATGGCCCGCAGCATGTCCTTCTTCGGAATGCCCAGCAGCGTGAGCAGCCACCTGCTCCCGCGCGCGAAGCGCACCCGGCCCCCCGTGTCCTGGCGCCAGCGAGCCACCCAGCGCTTGCAGAAGCCGCAGTCCCCATCGAACAGCACCAGCGGTTGCATCACGCGCATCGGGTCGCTCCTTCGTCCAACGACAAAGGTGCGCGCGGCGGGCGGGATGCGAAGGGGCCGGGAGGGCCTGCTGGAGGGGCAGGCGGGCAGCGGAGCGGGGCCCCCTGTCACCTGGGGACAGGTGCCTAGCTTTGTCCGCATGAGCGAGCCCAAGGCCCAGGCGAAGAAGACGGATGAAATCGTCCCCGGCGTGCACCACTGGACCGTCTCCGACGACCGGCTCGGCGGCATCCGCAGCGACGCCTACGCGGTGGTGGACGACGACGGCACCGTCACCCTCATCGACCCGCTGCCCATCGACGAGAAGGCCCTGCGCAAGCTGGGCGACATCGACGCCATCGTGCTCACCGCGGGCAACCACCAGCGCTCCGCGTGGCGCCTGCGCAAGGTGTTCGGCGTGCCCGTCTGGGCGCCCGAGGGCGCGCAGGGCCTGGAGGAGAAGCCGGACTTCGAATACGTGAACGGCACCACGCTGCCGGGCGGCCTCAACACCTTCCAGACGCCGGGGCCCACGGAGGCCATGTACACGCTGTGGCTCCAGAAGAGCCCTCACGCCGTGGTCTTCATCTCCGACCTGCTGTCACACGAGGGCCGGCGCACGCCCACCTTCGTCCCCGGCGAGTACCAGGATGAGCCGCTGCGCACGCGCAGCAGCATCCAGCGCATCCTGGACCACCTGCCCATCCAGACCGTCTGCTTCGCGCACGGCGCGCCCATCCTCAAGGACGGCGCCAGCGCCCTGCGCAAGGCCCTGGAAGAGGACGACGAGTTCCCGCACGCCCCCGCGCCCTGAAGCCTTCAGCCCGGAGGCACCTCGCGCACCAGCACGTGGCCGTCGTCCTGGCCGGGCGGCGCCAGCTCCAGCCGGGCGCCTGCCTCCGCGCGGTCCAGCAGCGCGCCCAGCGACAGCAGGTCCGTGACGGGGATGCGCGTGGCGGGCGCGGGCGCATCCCCCCGGAGCATCGCCCGGGCCACGTTGGCCTCATTGGAGAGGTCCGTCTCGTAGACGAAGGTGCGCTCGTCGTAGTCGTGCCCACCGGGGACGCGCCCCACCAGCCGCATGGGCCCCAGCCGCGAGTGCACGCGCACGGCGGGGTTGTCCCACTGGGTGATGCCACGCAGCCGCTTCGCGCGCACCATGCCCAGCGTGAGCAGCTTCACCCACGCGGACGCGCCCCGCCCCGGCAGGAAGCTGAACAGCGACACGCCCACGAACAGCCCCGGCGTCAGCGACGGCGCCACGTAGCAGGCCGCGCCGATGGCCAACTCCTCGTCCGCCAGCAGCAGCCGCTCGCGCGCGGGTGCCTTGAGCAGCCGCGCGGGACAGCGCAACAGCCCGATGGCGCCGGGCAACAGGTACAGGTCCGACAGCACCCAACGCGGCACGCCGATGCCGCCGAACGCCAGCTGATTGAGCGTGAGGTACTGCCGCGCGAGCTCCGCGTTGTGCTCCGCCAGCAGGTGCGTCACCGGGACGCCGTACGGCGCCAGGTCCAGTGACGGGACGTGCACGCCGGAGCCCAGCGCCTGCAATGACAGCTCAGGGGTCGCCGCGAAGAACGCCTGGGCCTGCGCCGCGAGCTCACCCGCCATCGGCTTCGAGTTCCTTCGCCACGACGTCCAGCCGGTACTCGGGCGGAATCGAGACGCGCGAGGCCTCCACCGGCGCGCGCGACACGAGGCAGCGCGACGAGCCTCCGCCCTTCTCCGTCAGCTCCGGCATCGGCATGGACACCACGCGCATGCCCAGTCGCTCGAAGGTTTCCACGATGTGCGCGGGCATCACCGTGGGCGCGAGCAGGTCCCTGCCCAAAGGCAGACCATTGGTCGCGTAGCGGCGGATGTCCGCCTCCGTCACCCGCACCAGCCGGTCCGCGCCGAAGCGCTGCTCCAGGAGCGCCACCGACTCCGGCGCCATCACGTCCGGGCACACCACCAGCCGGTCCACCGCGGGCAGGGGCAGCACCGCCATGTTCCCGTGGAACGCGGGCTCGCGCACCTGCACGCGCAGCACCTCGCCGGGGAAGTGCCGCTGGGCCGCCTCCAGCCCGTCGAGCGTCGTGCGCCCGCCCCAGAACAGCAGCGTCACGCCGTCGAACGTCGCCACGTCGCCGTGCGCCTCCCAGATGCCCACGCCCGGGTCGACGACCTCCAGGCCCAGGCGCCGGGCCAGCGGCGTCCAGTGGTCGCGCTCCGTGAAGCGATGCGCGCTCATCATCCTGGGCAGGAGGAACAGCGGGGCCTGGCCCTCGCGCGCCACCACCTGGCCACACTCGGCCGCGTAGGGCATGCCCGTCAGCGCGTCCGACGGGGAGGGCAGCGCCACCACCGTGCCTCCTCGGGACTCGATGTGCCGGGCGAGCGTCAGCCACTCCCGCCGCGCGCCGCGCGCATCCGCCGGAGCGGCCTCACGGCTGCGGAAGTTCGAACGGCCTCGCAGCGCCCAGCCCCGGCCCGGGGGCGACATCAGGAAGAGGTCCATCATCCCTCGCTTCTAGCCACCGCCCCGGCGCCTCACAACGCGTCCGTCTCCAGCCTTGAGAAAACAGTCTGGCAAAATGCAACGCCCGCCCGTCCCCTCTCATTTCC
>NZ_RAWC01000284.1:0-9620 GCF_003611685.1 Corallococcus sp. CA049B
GCCCATTTCCGTCGATATGTCCGGCCAGGAGGCGCGTTTCCCTGGGAGCCCGGGGCAGGAACGGCCTCCGGGGGACGAGCGCGGCTCGCAACGGGAAGACGGCATGGATGCAGCCGTACAGGGCTTGGGGATGACGACCCTCCAGTCGCGGCAGGACACAGGCAGTGCCGCCCGGCCGGCGGCGCCGGACGAGGAGGCCCTGTCCCGGCGCGCGCTCTCCGGAGAGCGGGCCGCGTGGGACGCGCTCATCGCGCGGCACCAGCGCCGGGTGGTGGTGTCGCTGCTCGCGCGGGGCATCCGGGTGGACCGGGCCCAGGAATTGGCGCAGGAGACGTGGGCGCGCCTCATCCAGCAGCAGCAGCGGGGTCTGCTCACGGAGCTGCGGCTGCCAGCGCTCGCGCTCGCGCAGGCGGCGTTCCTCGCGGCGGATGACGCCCGGCGCGCGCGGCGCGAGTCGGTGGACGGCACGGTGGAGGACCTGCCGGAGCGGCAGCAGCCGGTGGACCCCGCGCAGTCCGCGGAGAAGCGCCTGGTGTCGGAGGAGCAGCTCGCCCGGGCCCGGGACGCGCTGGAGCAGGTGTCACCGGGCGCGCGCAACGTCTTCCTCCTGGCCTGTGACGGCCAGGGGCTTCCCCATGCCGAGGTCGCCTCCCGCGTCGGGCTGTCCGTCCAGCGCGTGCGACAGATTTTGTGCGAGGTCCGCAAGAAGCTGCGCACCGCGCTCGAAGAGGAACAACCATGAGCCTGCCCACGCCCCACCTCACCCGCGACCGCACGGAGCAGTACCTGCTGGGCGCGCTGCCGCCCGAAGCCTGCGCGGAGCTGGAGGCCCACACGCTCACGTGCGAGCCGTGCGCGCGGCTGCTCCAGGAGGAGGCCCTGCTGGAGGAGCAGCTGTACGAGGTCGCCGCCGCCACGCCGCGCGACGCTGTCGTGGTGCGCCCCGCGCGCTGGCACCGCCCGGCCGCCGTCGCCGCGGCGCTGGTCGCGGTGGCGGCCTCCGTGTTCCTGCTGCTGCGGCCCGGAGGGGAAGCGGTCTCCCCGGCCGTGACGCCCGTGGAAGCGCCGGCCGTCGCGGCGCAGGCCCCGCGGGTGGAGGATGAGGCGCCCCGGGACATCGTGGTCGCGTGCCCGGACCTGGCCACGCAGGAGCGCTGCCTCAGGTCCGCGAGCGCGCGCGGGCTGCTCGTGTATCACCCCGGTGGACAGGGCGAGGTCCCCCGCTACGACGCGTCCAGCGGGCTGAACGCGGTGGCGCTGAGCTCGCGGCCGGCCGCCCTGTGAGGACTCCTTCGATGACGCTCCGAACCCGCATCCCCGGCCTGCTGCTGGCAATCTGGGCGCCCCTCGCGGCGGCCCAGACACCGCCCGTCGCGACGGCGCTCACGTCCACCGCGACGGCCGCGTCCGAGGCGACGGCGCCGAAAGCGACCCCGCCGCCCTCGGGCGCGAAGACGGCCGCGACAGCCCTGCCTGAAACCTCGGCGCCGAAGGCGAGCCCGCCGCCCACCGGTGCTCCAGCGCCAAGGTCCGGCGCGGAGGTGGCTTCCGTCACGACCGCCGCGTCCACGCCGCAATCCAGCGCGGCGGCTCCGGCCTCCTCCGGCGGCATGCCCGCCGCGCCGGACGCCACGCGGACGAAGCTGCCGCTGGGCTGGTACGTCACGGAGAGCGCGCCGCAGCACTACGAGGCGGGCGTGGATGAATCCTCCCCGTGCGAGGGCACGCGCAGCGCCTTCCTGCGCTCGCGTACGCAGGCCACGGACAGCTTCGGTACCTTCATGCAGGCCTTCAGCGCGCAGGACTTCCGGGGCAAGCGCCTGCGCTTCTCCGCTGCCGTGCGCCACCAGGACGTGAAGGGCTGGGCGGGGCTGTGGATGCGCGTGGAGGGCCCGGACCCCAAGCAGCCGCTCGCCTTCGACAACATGCAGTCGCGCGCGCTGGTGGGCACCCACGGCTGCAAGCGCTACGACGTGGTGCTGGACGTGCCCGCGGAGGCCACCACCATCATGGCGGGCCTCATCATGAGCGGCACCGGAAAGGCGTGGCTCGGCGGCGTGCGCTTCGAGACGGTGGACGCGTCGGTGAAGACCACGGACCTGCTCGCCGCGCCCCATCCCCTGCCCTCCGCTCCCCTGGGCCTGGAGGACGCCCCCCCGGTCCCCGTCTGGAGCGGCGGCGAGCGGCTGGGCCGCGTGGGCTCCTACTGGTTCGACGCCCTGACCGTGCAGACGGAGAACCCGCTCAAGAAGGGCAAGGGCCAGCAGTGGCAGGGCACCGTGGGCGACGAGCTCTTCGAGCACGGCATCGAGGTGAACGGCACCTACCGCAACTACCCGCTGCGGGTGAAGGTGCACGCGGGCGGCCCCACCACCCGCATCCAGGGCAGCTGGGGCACCGGCCCCGTGGACATCCGCTTGAGCCCGGACGTC
Source organism: Corallococcus sp. CA049B (assembly GCF_003611685.1). Taxonomy (NCBI): domain Bacteria; kingdom Pseudomonadati; phylum Myxococcota; class Myxococcia; order Myxococcales; family Myxococcaceae; genus Corallococcus; species Corallococcus sp. CA049B. The sequence goes on from NZ_RAWC01000284.1 coordinate 2,433, forward strand.
CTCTCCATGCGCTGGGGCGTCTTCGAGCGGAGGCTGCTGCGCGACCGGGAGGCCGACGCGGAGCAGGGCTGCAACGTCTACCGGCAGATGGAGGGCGTGCACGAGGTGGACCGCATCGACGTGTGCGGCGTCGCGCTCGCCACCCGGCCGCCGCTCACGCAGCTGGTCGTGTCCTTCCTCGCCAACAGCTTCCGGCGGGACCCGTCGCCCTTCACCACGCCGGAGCCCCGCCCGCCCGTGCGATCCCCGCAGCCGTATGACTCCTCCGGGGACCACCGCCCCGCCTCGCAGCTCCGATAGCGAGACAGGGTGGGCGCGGGAAGGAAGGGCCTCTGCCCCTCCTTCACCGCATGACGCCTAGAACGCGAAGTCGCGCTCCAGCGTCTCCTGTCCGGCCTGCACCGTCAGGTGGGCCGCGTGCGCGCCGGTGGCCAGCGCCGTGGACAGGTCGAAGGACAGGCCCTCCGGCCCCTGCGTCGGCTTGAGCGACGGGCGCCCGGGCGACAGGAACACGGCGGCCGTCACGGCGCGCGTGCCCAGGGGCTGCACCAGGAGCCGCACGCGCTGACGCTCACGCACCAGCACCACGCGGAAGTCGCGCCGCTCCTCCAGGACCTCTCGGTGCTCCGGCAGGCGGGCCGCGTTGGGGCGCCGGGCCACGTCCGCGCGGGAGTCACGCGCCGCGCGCGAGACCTGCGCGCCTTCCTCTTCCAACTCCAGCGCCTCGTCGATGGCGGCGTCGCCCTCTTCCAGCGCCAGCACGGCCTGGGCGCACTCGCCGCAGCCGGCCGTGTGGGCCTCCACGCGCTCGCGCTCCTCGCGGCTCATCTCCCCTGAGTCCAGCCGCCACAGCTCGTCATCCGTGAGGTGGCGGCGCGGGGGCGTGTCCACCACCGCCGTGTCCGCCCGGTCCGCGCGGCAGCTGGCACAGTCCTTCAGGTGCTCCGGGTCCTTCATGGGGCGGCCCGTCCAGGACGCCACCAGGTCATCACAGCCGGCCCTCGCGGAGAACCACCAGGCGCCGGGGCGCTCCACGGGGTCCAGCAGGTCGCGCTCGGCGCGGCGTTCGGTGTTGAGCGGGATGAACCAGCGCGCCCGGGAACGCAGCGCGGAGTCCAGGTGGCCCAGCGCCCCGAGAAAGCGCTCGCGAGCAGCGGCCGCGTCCCCGTCCAGCGGGCCCTTCAACATCTCCCAGGTGACGAGCGCGCGGGCGGCGGAGGCGGCCCGGTCCCGGGCGGCCAGTCCTTCCAGCGCGGACGCACGCCACAGCTCCGCTTCATCACCCTCCTCGCCCAGCGCCACCTCCATCGACTCCTCGGCGGCCCGCAGGAGCAGCGGCTGGAGCGCCTGCGGTTTCTGCCCGGCAAGCCAGGCTTCCACTCCGGGGCGGTCCAGGCCCTTCAAGGCCTCCTCCACCCCGTCCGTGCCGAGCCGGTCCGAGCGGCGCAGCACGTCCCCCACCACCTCCAACAGCTCACCCACCGCGAGAGGGCCCGCGCCCAGGCGCGCGTACCGGGACTGGTAGCGGGACAGCGCGTCGCCCTTCATCGCGACATCCCGGGCGAGGCGGAAGCTTTCAGACTCCCGCGAGACGTCACGACGGCTCCTCCGGCAGTCCGTCCCGCTGCAACTCCAGCAGGTACAGACGCAGGTATGCCTGGGCGCGGCTGACGCGCTTGTACGAGTTCACCACGCTGATGTTCAAACGACGTGCGCATTCCTCGTGATCCTCCACGTCCTCGTGGTGATAGAGCTCCCATGCGGAAGCCTCCTTTGGATGCTCCTGCTGGAGCCTGGCGTAGGCGGCCCAATACAGCTCCTGCGCCTCGGCGCGCTCCTCGCGACGCCGTGCGCCCTCCACCGCCCGGGCCACCTCGGACGGGGTCTCTTCCATGACGTCGTCGGGCGACGCCGACGCGGGCGCCAGCTCCTCCCGGTGCCGCCGGTAGAAGTCGATGGCGACGTGCTTGACGATGCGCAGGAAGAACGTCTTGGGAGACGCGCTCCTGCCCGGCATCTGCTCGGACACGCCCCGGAACTGATCCAGGCCCCGGTCGAGGAACTTCCCCACCGCGTCCTGGAAGAGCTCGTCGGCGTCCGCCGGCGAACCGCGTCCGTAGCTGCCCTGGATCCGGCCAATGACGTAACGGGCCGGGCGCGCCCACCGCGCGCACAAGGCCCCCAACGGAGTCCCGACGGCCTCGCCAGTGGCTCGGCGCCGCGTCACCTCCGCGAACAATTCCTCATCCGTGAGCTGCTCGTACACCGGAAGACCCTGGAGGCTGTCCCGGGAGGTCCTCGTCCCGAGAGGTTGGGTTACGGGGATGTGGCGCGGCAAATTAACACGTTGCATCCGCGAACAGCCTCCGACTGGTTACCAGAACCCCTGACCGCGGCCCCCTGCCTTTCCTGACACGCTTTTTTCAGAGGCCCGCGCATGACGCGGCGGGTCGCCTCCATGGAGGCCCGGGCAGACGGGTAAGGCCCCGGAAAAGGCCCGGAAATGGCGCCGTCAGGATTCCGGCCGGCCCGGAGTCCAGGGGCGCATCGCTTTCGAGCGCCCGGCCGAAGAGGCCCTACACGCCGTGGTTCGACTCCACCCCTCCGCTCGCAAGGCGGGGGGACCGCCGGCGGTCCGGCACTGAACTTGGGTTTCAGCCAACCGGCTTCTTCACTCGGGCGCTCACCTTTTCCCTCCCAACTCCAGGCGGCCCTCCCGGGCATGCCTTTGCGTCCCGAAAGGGGGACGACCGCCATGACCGCTCGCACCCAGACGACCCTTCCGGAGACGCAGCGAGGACCGGCCGAGCGACTGCTCGACGTGGTGCTCGGTGGCTCCGCCCACCTGTGGCACCACCGGCCCGGCCTGGACGTGAACGGCACCTGGGTGGCCGTCGCCGGCGCGGACGCGAAGGCCCTGTCGCGCGGCCGCAAGGTGGCGCCCGGCCTGTTCGTGCCCGCCGCGGTGAAGCTGTACGGCCAGCTGCTGGAGCTCTACCGCCTCAACCCGACGCTGATGGCGCACTTCGCGTCGTACGCGCTGACGCAGACGGACTGGCGCGACCTGAAGGTGGCCACCTGCGCGCTGATGCTGGTGCAGGAGCACGCGGGCCAGCCCGTGCGCGACGGCCAGGGCACCATCGCCTTCCACGACGACGACTACCGCTCCATCGGCGAGGCCATGGTGCTGCACTACGTGCGCCGCTCCACGCGGATGCTCACGCCCAAGGCCGTACTGCGCGTGGCGGAGCTCTTGGAGACGCCGGAGATCGCGCGCCTCAACCGCGCCGCGGGCTTTGGAGATCCGGCGTCGCGCAAGCCGCCCCTGGGCCGCTGGAAGCGCGTGGCCCAGAAGTGGCTGGCCGCGCGTGAGGCGAACCTGCCCATGCTCCAGGGCCTGGTGAAGGCGGGCTACAAGGAGACGCTGAAGCGGCTGGCGCGCAAGGCCGGCTACAAGCCCCAGTCGCAGGGCTTCTTCGAGGTGCTCGGCTGGAAGCAGAAGCAGGCGGACGGCGGCCACCGGCAGGTGGGGCTGCAGGGGCTCACGCTGGTGAAGCGCGAGCGCTTCGACGGCCTCTCCGAGGCGGAGATCTGCGAGTGGATTGAGCTGGAGCGGCTCTCCTACAAGGAGGTCGTGGGCCGGCTGCCGAAGGACGTGGGCCTCACGCCCGCCATCCTGGCCACGCTCTTGCCGTCGTTGTCGGACCGCGACCTGCGGCTGATGACGCCCACGCTGGAGGAGCTGGGCCTGTTGCAGGAGCCGTCCGTGAAGGCGCGCTGGGAGCGGGCGGTGGCGAGCGCCACGGATCAGCGCTCGCTGAACATCGCGAAGAACGTCCGGAGCGAGCACGTGCGCCGCAAACTGGAGGAGGCGAGCGACAACGCGGTGAAGAAGGCGGTGGCGGAGGCGACGGCGGAGACGGACGTGCGGGTGATGTTCCTCATCGACAAGTCGGGGTCCATGGAGGGCGCCATCGAGCAGTCCAAGGAGGCGCTGTCGCGCATCCTCGCGGGCTTCCCGATGGACAAGCTGCACGTGGCGGCGTTCGACACCATGGGCACGGTGCTGCAGCCCAAGGCGGCGAACCGCACGGCGGTGCAGCACATGCTGTCCGGGCTGAAGGCGTCCGGCGGCACGGTGCACGCGGCCGGTGTCCACGCGCTGCACCGCTCCGGGGTGCGCATCCCGGCGGAGGCGAAGCTGGTGGTGATGGTGGTGGGTGACGAGGCGGGCGAGGCAGGCGACCAGTTCGCCCGGGCCTTCCACGCGTGTGGCTACAGCGTGGCGGCCATGGCGCTGCTGGTGAGCGTGGCGGGGGCGCGCGGCAACACGGTGCGCTCGGGGGCGAAGCAGCTGGGCGTGCCCTTCAGTGAGGTGAGCGTGGGGCAGTTCGCGGACCCCTACCAGGTGCCGCGCGTGCTCCAGGCGCTGATGGACGCTCCGCGCGAGGCGGGGGCCAGCCAGTCCGGCTGGGTGGACCGGGTGATGAGCACGCCGCTGTTGAAGGTGGCGTGAAGAAGGAGGCAGGGGCGTGGACTACCGGAAGCTGCTCGGGAAGGTGGAGTCGGCGGTGCTGCCGTATTTCGGCGGCGGGACCGTGGACGCGCCTTCACGCCGCCTGCGCGTCACCTGGCCCGTCGCCCCGGGCTGGTGGCGTTTCGAGCTGAAGGGCCGCGAGGCCACCGCGCGAGAGCCGGCGTCTCCCGAAGGGCTGGAGGCGCTGCCGCGCGTGCGGGGCCACGTCTGGGGGACGCGGCTGGTGCGCGAGGGCGCGGTGGCGGAGCCGCTGGCGTTGATGCCGGAGGAGGAGCCGCCGCGCCTGTCGCCGCTGACCGCGCGGCGCTGGCATGACGGCACGCTGCTCTTCGAGGGCGTGGAGTTCGAGGGCGAGGCCGAAGAGACGGCCCGCCGGGCGCTGGAGGAGGACCGTGCGCTGGGAGACGCGCGAGGCGTGAGTGCGTCGCTGCGCGCGGCGTTCGGCTTCGCGGTGCTGGAGTCGGTGTCGCGCGGCACGGGCATCCCGTTCGCGCCCGTGGAGGCCCGTGGGCGGGTGCTCGACGTGGCGCGCGAGGGACGCGCGGAGGCGGAGCGCTGCCTGCGCCGGCTGGCCGATGAGCGCACGCGCTTCATCCGGTTGCAGTCGGAGCTGGAGGCCCGGCGCGAGCGGATGCTTCAGGAGTCCGGAGCGGAGGCGCGTGCGTGGGCTGACCCTGGATACGGGACGCGGGCGGCCTGGCGGGACGCGGACGGACGCGAGGTCGCGCGGACGCTGTCGGCCCGTGAGCGTGAGACGTGGGAAGCACGCCGGGACGCCTCCGCGCGCGCCTCATGCCGGACTCCAGGCGCGAGGGACGGACGGAGCCTCACGCGCCAGGAACGCTGGCGCTCGGAGTCCGAGGCCAGCGCGCGGGTGGAGCGCGCGCTGGACAAGGCCGGCGCGCGGCTGCTGGACCACCGCCGGCTGGGGGACGGCCTGCTCGAGGTCGTCTACACGTTCATGGGCGAGCGCTTCGTCACGGTGGTGGAGGCCGCGAGCTTGCGCGTGCGCGACGCGGGCGTGTGCCTGGCGGGCGCGGACCACCGGGTCACGCTGGAGAGCCTGCCGTCGGTGCTCAAGGAAGCCATCGACACGGACGCGCTGGTCATCACCCGGCACGCCTGAAACCCGCGTGTCCGACCGGGCCCGTCTCCCACGTCGGTACGAGCCATTCGGGAGGAAGGACTTCATGTCGACGACGCGCGAGGTGTGCCTGCTCATCGGGCCGGAGGACCAGGTGTTGTGGGGCGACTCCTTCGACGACCCCATGGCGCTGCCGGACTCCCGCCCCCGGTGGGAAGCCATCTGGAGCCTGAGGGACACGCTGGTGGAGATCACCCACAGCCACCCCGAGGGCCCGCTGGCCTTCTCGCAGGAGGACGAAACGACCATGGCCGCGCTCCAGGCCGCGCTGGGCCGGCCGCTGCGCTTCTCCGTGGTGGCCCCCGACGGCATGGTGGTCCGCATCGGAGGCGAGGACGTGCTGGTGCATGACGAGCCCGCGTGGGCCGCGCCGCTGCGCATCGCCTCGGGGCTCCTGTACGGGCGGCCCCGTCCCGGTCCCACCATCCTCCAGGAAGACGGCCTGCTCCTGGAGCGAGCCCACCGCAAACCGTGAGCCACTTCTTCAGCCCGGCAGCAGGATGATGCGGGCAATCTCCGGCGGCGCGGCGACGCGCATGGGCGGACCCACGAAGCCGCACCCGCGGCTGACGTAGAGCTGAGAGCCGCCCTGCTGGCTCAGGCCCGCGTTCTGCTCGCCCCAGATGAGCTGGCCCAGCACGTTGCCCGGGAACATCTGTCCGCCGTGCGTGTGCCCTGAAATCTGGAGCCCCACGCCGCGCTGGGCCACCACCTCGAAGTTGGAGGGCTGGTGCGCCAGCAGCACCGACGCGCGGTCCGGCCTCAAGCCCTTCAGCGCCGCGTCCAGGTCATACCCGGCCTCACCGAAGCGGCTCGCGCTCCAGTCGTCCACGCCGATGAGGTCGAAGGACGCGCCCGCGTCCCCAATGGACACGGCGCGGTTGCGCAACACCGTGATGCCCAGCCCCCGGACGAACTCCGTCCACGCCGCCACGCCGGAGTAGTAGTCGTGGTTGCCGGTGACGAAGTACGCGCCGTGCCGGGCCTTGAGCGCGCCGAAGCCGCCCACGTAGCGCCCCAGCTCCGGCACCGTGCCGTCCACCAGGTCGCCCGTCACCGCGATGAGGTCCGGCTTGAGCGCGTTGGTGCGCGCCACCAGCTCGTCCACGAAGCGGCGCTGCAACACCCCGCCAATGTGGATGTCGGTGAGCTGCACCAGCGTGAAGCCCTCCAGCGCCTTGGGCAGCCCGGGCAGCCGCACCGGGATGTCGCGCACGTCCGGAGGGTGGAACGCGCGCCAGGTGCCGAAGGTGCTCACCGCCGCGCCCGCCACGGTGGCCCCCGTCGCGAGCCCCCGGGCAAGGAAGGCCCGGCGCTCGGGCGAGGGCGGCTCCGGAAGCTCGCGCACCCTGGCGAAGACGCCCCGGACCACGTCCAGCCCCAGGGTGAACATGAGCAGGTAGAGCACCAGCCCCATCCACACCAGCAGGGCGATGCCCGTCCACCACGCCATTTCGGAGGAGAACATCGCCCCCACCGTCCGGGCGCCCAGCGAGCCCACCAGCCC
>NZ_RAWC01000285.1:0-9552 GCF_003611685.1 Corallococcus sp. CA049B
GCTCGGGGGCCTTGGTCCGGGCGATCATCGTGCGCACGGACGAGGCGGCGGCGCGCTGCTGCTGGAGCTCGGCGGCGACCTTCGCGTCGACGAGGAGCGAGCGGCCCGCGGTCTCCTCCTGCCAGAGCAGGTGGCGGCGCACGTCCTGGAGCACGTCGGCCAGCTCCTGCATGGAATCAGGCGTGTCGTCGTTCACGGGGGTGATCGGTATCGAAGGGACCGTCCCGGCGCAAGGAAGCAGCCGGAGAAGTTGCCTGTACGCTTAGCCCAGGGTCGGGGCTTGCGCCACCTTCCGGGCGGACGCCCCGGGCACTGGTCGAATCAGGACACACCCCCGGCGTAACGCCCTTGGCCACGGGGCGGACCTGGGGAAGATGCCGGCCGCTGGTTCCACGCCCTCTTCCCAGGAGTTCCTCGCACATGATCAAGGTGGCCATCGTCGTTGGAAGCACGCGGCCCGGACGCAAGGCGGACAAGGTCGCGACCTGGGTCCACGACATCGCGAAGAAGCGCAGCGACGCCACGTACGAGCTCGTCGACATCCAGGACTTCCACCTGCCGCTGCTGGACGAGCCCACTCCGCCGTCCGCGGGCAAGTACACCCAGGAGCACACCAAGAAGTGGAGCGCGGCGGTGGAGGGCTACGACGCGTACGTGTTCGTCACGCCCGAGTACAACCACGGCCCGTCCGGCGCGCTGAAGAACGCGCTCGATTACGTCTACAAGGAGTGGAACAACAAGGCCGCCGGCTTCGTGGGCTACGGCAGCGCGGGCGGCGTGCGCGCGGTGGAGCAGCTGCGCCTGGTCGCCGCGGAGCTGCAGCTGGCCACGGTGCGCGCGCAGGTGCAGCTGTTCCTGTCCACCGACTTCGAGCACTACACCGTCTTCAAGCCGGACCCGGCGAAGGAGAAGCAGGTGAACACGCTGCTGGATCAGCTCGTGTCCTGGGGCACGGCGCTGCGCACGGTGCGCGTGAAGGCGTAGTCGGGCGGCTCAGGTGTCCTGGCGGGCCCGCTCCGTAGCGGCCCGCCGCAGCGCCTCGGCCGTCTCCGGGTCCGCGGGGAAGAACGACTCGATGGCCAGCTCCGCGAGCGTGATGTCCACGGGCGTGCCGAACACGGTGATGGTGCCGAAGAACGACAGGGTCCCCAGGGACGTGCGGATGCGCAGCGGCACCACCACGCCACCGAAGTCGCGCGCCTTGGCGTCTGATGGGGCCTCATGCACCGGGTAGCCGCGCAGCTCCTCCAGCAGCGCCGCGAGCGTGGCGTCCCCGGAGACGTCCACCTGCCGGGTGAGGCGGTGGAGGACGTGGTCGCGCCACTGGCGCAGGTTGTCGATGCGGGAGGCCAGCCCCTGGGGGTGCAGGCTCAGGCGCAGGACGTTGATGGGGGGCGCCAGGAGCTCCGGCGCCAGGCCCTCCATCAGGAGGCCCAAGGCTCGGTTCGCGGTGACGAGCGTCCAGTGCCGGTCCACCGCCAGCGCGGGGTACGGCTCATGGCCCGCGAGCACCAGCTCCACGGCCTCGCGCGTGGCGTTGAGGGCGGGGTCGTCCAGGGGGCGTTCGGCGAAGACGGGCGCGAAGCCCGCGGCGACGAGCAGGCTGTTGCGATCTCTCAGGGGCACGTCCAGCTCCTCCGCCAGGTGCAGCAGCATGTCGCGGCTGGGCTGGGAGCGGCCGGTCTCCAGGAAGCTCACGTGACGGGTGGAGACCTCCGCGCGCAACGCGAGGTCCATCTGGCTCAGCCCGCGCCGCTGCCGCCAGCCGCGCAGCAGTTCTCCCACGGGGCGGCTCTGCTGAAGGCTCGTCATGGAGGGGAAGATAGGGGGCGCACGTCATCGCTTCCATTCCCTCGGAGGTAATCGACGCCGCGCACCCGGCCGCGCATCTTGTCCATCAACGACGGACGGCCTTTCCCAAGGCCCGGGCCGTCGCGTTCATCCATTCCACTGAAGGGAACGTGTGCCATGAGCAAGACGAACGTGTCGGGAAGCCTGTTGCGCCGCGTGCTGCTGCTGGACGGCGTCGCCAGCGGGGCGACGGGCCTGTTGGGGGCGCTGGCCGCGGAACCGCTGGGGGCGCTGACGGGCCTGGAGCCGGGCATCCTGCGCGCGGCGGGGGCGGGGCTGATCCCCTTCGCGTTGCTGCTGGTGTACCTGGCGTCGCGGGCCACCCTGCCCTCCTGGCCGGTGTGGTGCGTGGTCGCGGTGAACGTGACGTGGGTGGTGGACAGCGTGCTGCTGCTGACGCACGGGCCGACGACGCCCACGGGCCTGGGGGTGGCGTTCGTCATGGCGCAAGCGCTGGCGGTCGCGGTGTTCGCGGCGCTGGAGTACGCGGGCCTGCGGCGCGGCGCGACGGTGGCCACGGCCTGAGTGTCGGGTCCGCGCGGTCCGGGCGTCATGCCGTGCCGCGCGGACAGGCTGGCATTGTTATCGTGACGGGACATGGCTTCCTTCGCGCGCCCGTGGCTCGTCATCGCAGCGTTGTCTTCCGGGGTCTTCGGCTGCGCCACGATGGGCGGCCTGTTGAACATGGACCTGGTGTCTCTGCGCTACGGCTGGCCGGAGCAATCCATCATGCGGGTGGTCCACACGGTGGACGTGCGCACGGACTGGAGCGACCGGTGGACAGCGCAGCGTCGCTTCACGCTGACGCTGGGCCCCGCGGACGCGCAGGGCGCCCGGCGACTGGGCATTCACGACGTGGAGGTGACGGAGGCCCCCTTCCCTGCCTTCGTGGAGCCCCTGGCCACGTCCATCATCGACGCGCAGGGAGACTTCCAGGGAATTGACCCGCTGGAGGACGGCCCAGGCCTGGAGTTGCTGGACGCGCTGCCGGTCAGCCCCCGGAAGAAGGCGCAGATGACGAAGGCGCTCACGAATGGCCTGGAGCGGGACGCCCGCGACCGGTGGAACCAGTGGGTGGGCAGCTGGCATGGCGGGCGCTTCAAGCCGGGGAAGCTGGAGGTCATCGAATCGACGATCGCCGTGGGCACGGGCCGTAAGAAGTCCGAAGAGGTGCCCGCGCAGGACCGCCAGCAATTGGACGTGGGCGTGCCCTGCTCCGACGCCGTCCCGGAGCCTAAATGCGCGAGGCTGCACGTCGTGCGCGAGCCCGTGGGCCAGAAGGATGACACGCAGGGCCCCTACGCGCGGCTGGAGTTGGAGCTGGTGACGGACCCCTCGACGCTGCTGCCGTACTCATCGCGGCTCATCCGCATGGATCGCGTGAACTGGGCCGCCGAGGGTGAAGCGCCCGACTACCACGAGGCCGTGCACGTGGAGCAGTACACCTTCCTCCACGGCGTGGAAGCCGTGCCGGGACAGGTCGCGGCCGTGGGCTCGCGTTAGCCCGAGCTTGATTGTCGGACGCGGGCACGTCGCGCTATCACCGCCTGCCGTGACAGCCATTCGTCCCATCCGGCGTGCCGCGAGCGCGGCGTCCATCGTGGCCCTTGTTGGGTGCGGGTCGGCCACCATCGGCACGACAGGCAAGCCCGCCATGGCGAAGTGGGTGGCGCCGGTCGTCAGAACGCCGGATGGCGGGCAACTCCAGACGACCATCTATTATGGGCCCTGGCAGTGCAGTGCTGAGTTCCTGTCCCGCTGCGAGTCGAAGTGCGCGGCCCAGGGACATGCACTCATGGGCTGCATGTGGCTGGCCGACATCAAGGGCGACTGGAAGGGGCGTTACTTCTTCATGCCAGCGGAGGCAGGCGGGCGTCTGGCCATCACCCACTGCTGCTGTGACTATCCGGCCGCCTCCAACCTCAAGCAGTTGCGCACGCAGTGGAACAAGGCGCGTCCTGGCTTCCGCGAGGAGTGGGCCCAGGAGTTCGGCGCGTGGCCGGCAGGTAAGGACCCCTGGCCTGGACACCACATCTTCGACCTCGCGCACGGAGGCCCTGCCACCGCTCCAGGCAACATCCTCCCCACGCCGCCAGACGTGCACGACCTTTTCAGCAAGGAGTACCCCGCCTGCTACGCACCCGGCGGCAAGTGGCTCACCCCTGGCTCCGCGCGGCCCTACGTGGACTGAGGACGACACCATGACGACGCTCATGCGGCGCCTGATCACTGAAGTCTCCACTCGCCACTACCCGAACCCTCCTGCCACCCATGCGCAGGTCGAGGCTTTCGAGGCGCGCGTAGGCTGGCGACTGGATGACGACCTGCGCGCCTTCTATCTGCACTGCAACGGCGCCACGCTGTTTGCGCCACGGGAGAAGGCGCCCAACTACCGCATTCTCCCGCTCAGCGAGATTGAACGCGCACGCGTCAAGATGAGGCACGAGGACACCGACGCCTACGGAGCCGCATCCTGGTACACGCTTCTCTACTTGCAGGACGGCGACTACGTGCTCGTGGACGTAGCCAAACGTGTGGCTGACCGATACGTCCTGCTCGACGCATTCCACGAGACGTATCCCGTCGTGGAGCAGATCGCTGCATCCTTCGGTGAGTTCCTGGATAAGGCGCTGACAAGTGGCAACGAGTACTTCTGGCTCGAAGACTGACAGTCAGATCTGAGCGGCCCTACGTGGATTGAGGAGCCTTCATGGCCATGGACCGACTGCTGGCTGAAGTCTCCCGGCTCCACTTCCCGCGTCCACCCGCGACGCCCGCGCAGATCACCGCCTTCGAGGTGCGCGTCGGCTGGAACCTGGACCCGGATCTGCGCGCCTTCTACCTCCACTGCGATGGATGCACGCTCTTCGAGACGTTGCCAGACGCGAAGTACCGCGTCCTCCCGCTCGACGAGATTCAGCGAGCGCGACGTGCGCTCAGGGCCTCGGAAGAAGAAGCGGACGGAGCCGCATCGCAGTACACACTCGTGGATATGCAGGACACCAACTACGTCGTCATGGACGTGGCGCAGGCTGTGAATGGCCGCTACCCACTCTTCGACGCGTGGCACGAGACGTACCCCCAGGTGGAACGCATCGCCTCGTCCTTCGAGGACTTCCTTGAGAAGGCGCTTCGCAGCGGCAACCGCGCGTTCTGGCTGAGCGACAACCCTCCATGAGCAAACTGCTCATCTCCAAACGGTGCCGCCCGTTGTTTGGAGCAACTTTCGGACCCAGAGCAGGGCCCAGGCGAGCTGAATGAGGCGCAGGTAGTAACGGGCCTGCTCACTCCGTAGGTGTGCGCCCCCGCTACAGTGAGGCGGACCACCGCCCTGCGCGTCACCGTGCACACCAGGCCCGGCAGCGCCCTTACCAACTACATGCCAGCCGCCAAGTGCCGCAGTTCGCCCCTGGCGTCCTCTGGCCGTACGCGTAGTTGCCGATGGCCTCCAGACGCCGACCATCCTTGAACTCCAGCAGGTATCAGCCGGCAGGATTCGCTCAGCCTACCATCGTCGTCGCCAGTGAGGACAACATCTGAAATGCGCCCTTCAGGCAAGTTCACCTACCGGAGGAAAAAAGCGCTACAGTAGGGCTCACCTATCCACGATCTCGGGAGGGATTATGGAAAGCGCAGTGGTCGCCCTACTCGCAAATTTTTTGGCATCTGCTCTTGGTGCGTTTTTTGGGCTCCTACAGGGTCACCTGAAGAGGCGCGACCGCACTTCGACATTCGGGCCTTTCGATATTGTTGCCGGGTTCTTTGCTTTCATTATCGCAGTAAGATTCGCCGTTTCGACTGGACTTCCGCTACGCTTCATCAAAGCCATTGCCGAGGGCTCAATTGGCGCACAGTTCGCAGGAACCACAATTTTACTGGCATGCGGCGGCGGCCTGTTTGTTCTTCGAAAGTGGAGCCAACGAACATACGCACTGCTTGAACTCGCAATTGCCGCCGTGACTGCGTACAGCAGCCTAAAAAACCTCCCCCAGTGGCAATCAGTATCATCTTGGGTGCCGATTGCGGGTGCCATCTATCTCGTTGTCCGAGGACTGACGAATCTCGACGAAGGAAACAGAAAAGCAAGAGAAGCAAAGAACTTAACCCCGTCAGCGGCAGTATTGATGGCTACTCCTCCATCAATCGTAACGGCCAAGTAGCCATGCCAAAGGCAGTCTCACCGGATGTTCCCCACTACAGGGAAGCCACAGGACAGTAGGACGCTCTTAGTCCCAAAAGAGAAGCCTGCAGTTCGTGAGGCGCATTCCGCACCGGGCTTCCATGAGCCCATGACTCTACACCCAGCACGCCCTAACGCACATCAAGAAAGGCCTAGAAATTGAAATATTTCGATGATTTTAGTGAAGCACTTGATGGCGCCGAGGCAGACACACAGAAAGGCCGTGCACCCGATCCGGGAACGGAACAATTGCCTTTCGACCTTCTGGACGATCGCAAATTTGAAATATTGACATACCGACTAAAGTACACCCAGCATGGTAAAAACAGACGCGTGACACTAATGCAAGGAGTAGGTGAACGCGGACGAGACATAATCGTCCACGACAACTCCGGAAACCTCACGGAGATCATTCAATGCAAAAAACTCAAGAGCCGAATGAGCGCGCCAGCAGTACGCGAAGAACTCATAAAGCTCGCATTGCATGCCTACTTAGAACCGTCAATTATCGGGAGTGACAACGTTCGCTATGAGCTTTGGTGCCCTGGCGGTCTTACAGAGCCTGCTGCCAGGATCTTCGATCAATGGCCACAGAAGTGGACCGAAGAGCACTTGGCCGAGTCCTTCAATGAGACAATAGAAAAATACCAAAAACTCAAAAACCTAACCTGGACTGAGGTTAAGAAATTCGTAGTCGAAAAATTCCCGACCATCATTAAACCCGCATGGCTCGAAAATTTTCACATAGCCACAGCACTCCGAGACCACCCCTCTATTTACAGCGCCTACTTTCAGACGAATCTTGTCGCAGACATCAAGGCAGTCGAGGATGCAGTCCAGGCAGCAATCGCAAAATCCGCACTTGCAGCCATCTCAGACGAAGATGCCCATCATATCCTCAAGCGTATCGCCCAATTCCCGGCCAACCAGAGATTCGTCACGACATCGGGCTATGCAATGGGCTTAACGCCGGAACTCATCGCGCAGATGACGGCCGAGGAGTTTGAGCAATTCGTCCAGGCAACTATCAGGGCAACTGGAGATATAACCCAAATCACCATCCGCATGTGCGGGCGCATTGCCCAAGAAACATCCCGTCAGTTCCGCGAGGTTCTTGCCCCAGCGGCGCCGGCTCTTGCCCTTGCGTTTAGCAAAGTGCTGACGATGGGCGCAATCATCCGGATCATGGCCATGATGCCCACCGGGCTCCAAAAACAACCAGGAACAGCAGAGTATTCAAACCTGGAGCTCCGAGATAGATTCAAACACCACGCATTGGAAATGTGGGAATCCTTTCAGCAATGCATTGAAGGCTACAATCCAGCAAGGCACTCGCCTGGCTCGGACGAGGAATTCCGCAACCGCATCGCCATCCACTGCATCGGCGAGGCAAAAACAAGCATTGAGTTCATGCAAATGCTCATGTCATCCGTAGATGAACACCTAGTTCAGCTCAGCGACCAGTTTTCTCGGTTCATGGAGTTGGTGCCGAAAAACATATTATTGATAATTGACTCCCACACAGTCTTCCACGACGACTGGCTGATGCAGAAAATGGGGAATTCACTATTGCAGCTTGAGAACCTCAAGAAGGTTGCAAATTCACAGCCCGGCTAACACGGTGCTCACGATGGGTGGGCAGGTAGCCGGAGTCGGAAGAAGCAAGTAACCACCTCATGTAGCCGCACGGTCGAAAGCACCTCACACATGATTGAGTGACAGCGGCGCAGGGTGCACGCCGACGCACAGTAGGCGTTGCTTTTCCTTGAAATAGCAGAACTCACACCGAAGGCGTCATCAAGCTGCGCTGGCAGCGCAAGGCTCCCAAGGGACGCCGCTCCATCCAGACGATGGTCGCCGTGAAGCGGGAGGGCGTCTGGTTCTTCACCGCCTTCCAGAACACCCGCATCCAGCCGCCCAACGCCTTCGCGCGCTTCATGCTGTGGCTGCTGACGCCGAAGCGCTCAGCCGCGCGGTGACACGAGCAGCAGCGACAGAATCTCCGCCGCCACCGAGCGCTTGCTCCCCTGAAGCACCCGGTCAGAGCCACCGCGCGAAATCACCGTCACCCGGTTTGTCTCCGTCCCGAACCCCGCGCCCTCCGCGGTGACGTCGTTGGCGACGATGGCGTCCAGCCCCTTGCGCTCCAGCTTCTCGCGCGCGTGCTCCACCACCCGCTCCGTCTCCGCCGCGAAGCCCACCAGCACGGGGCGCTTCGCCCTCCCCGCCACCTTGCGCGACGCCTCCAGCAGCACATCCGGCGTGCGCACCAGCTTCAGGCTCTCCGGGCCCTCGCCCTTCTTCACCTTCTGCGGCGCGCGCGTCTCCGGCCTCCAGTCGCTCACCGCCGCCGTGGCGATGAACGCGTCCGCGCTCTCCACTCGCGACAGCACCTCGCGCGCCATGTCCTCCGCGCTCACCACGTCCACCACCTCCAGGCCCGTGCGGTCCACCGCGCCCACCGGGCCCAGCACCACCGTCACCTTCGCGCCCAGCGCCCGTGCCTCGTGCGCCAGCGCCAGGCCCATCTTCCCCGTGGACGGATTGGAGATGAACCGCACCGGATCCAGGTACTCGCGCGTGGGGCCCGCCGTCACCAGCACCGTCTTGCCCGTGAGCGGACCTCCTCCCAGCCGCCCCGCCACCGCGGACACGATGTCGCCCACGTCCGCCAGGCGCCCCGCGCCCACGTCGCCGCACGCCAGCATCCCCGCGCCCGGCCCCACCGTGCTGAACCGCGACTCCGCCAACAACGACGCCACGTTCTCCTGCGTCCGGGCGTTCTCCCACATCGCCACGTTCATCGCGGGCGCCAGCACCACCGGCCCCTTGAAGGCCAGCAGCGACGTCGTCACCGCATCCCCTCCGAAGCCCGCTCGAATCTTCGCGATCAGGTCCGCCGTCGCGGGCGCCACCACGTAGAGCTCACCCCAGCGGGCCAGGTCCAGGTGGCCGAAGTTCCCCTCCTGCGCCGGGTCGAAGTAGTCCGTGAGCGGCGGGTGCCCCACGAGCGCCTGGAAGGTCAGCGGGGTGACGAACTGGCGCGCGGCCTCCGTCATGGCCACCCGCACGTCCGCGCCCGCGCGACCCAGCTCACGCACCAGCTCGCAGGCCTTGTACGCCGCGATGCCGCCACCCACGCCGACGATGATGCGGCGACCCTTCAATGCGGATGCGTCCATGCGGCTTCATTACGCGCCAGTCCGCCCGGTCGCAACACGACTACCGCAGGGACACCTCGCCCTGGGTGGGAACGTCCACCGAGCGCACCACCGGGCCCGACCCGGGCATCTCCGCGTGGAAGTACCCCCACACCAGCGTGTACCGGCCCGGCCGCAGCCCCTGCACCACCACCCGCTCCGACATGGGCTGGTACACCAGCTGCGCGAAGGGCGAGCGCAACAGCTCCGTAGGCGGATTGCCCACCGCGCCCACGTCCCCCGGCACCACCCACAGCGCCTTGCCCCGCTCCGGCTCAATCAGCACCGTCACGGAGCCCGTCCCCGGCACCGGCCCCAGGT
>NZ_RAWC01000286.1:0-9488 GCF_003611685.1 Corallococcus sp. CA049B
GGGAGGGGACGGGAGTGGCGGCGGTATCAAGCATGACAGGCCCTCAGCAGCAGGCGCCGGACGCTGGCGGCCACGCGGTCCCGGAAGGCCCGCACGCGCGACTCCGACGCACCCGACGGCGGCGGTTCATGGGGTTCACCCACGGCGAAGGTTAGCTGGACGGGCAGCGGCAGGGGGCCCAATCCCATCACCAACGGCATGCGGTATTTGTCCTCCGCGGCCAGGCGCACACACCACCGGTCCTCGTCCGGAGGCCAGAAGAAGGTGTCATCCACCCCGAAGCCGGCGAAGGGCACCACCGGCACCCCGGCCTGCATGGCCAGCCGGACGAAGCCCAGCGCGCGCTCCCACCGCAGCCGGTAGCGGCCCTGGCTGCGTTTGAAGGTCTCCCGGGCGCCGCCCGGATAACAGACGACCAGCTGCCCCTCCTGGAGCGACCGGAGCGCGTTCTCGCGCGTCCCCTCCACCCCGCCCAGCCAGGGCAACACCGTGCGTACGAGGGGAATCCTGAAGAACCCCCGCTCCGCGAGCCCCAGCGGATAGCGCCCCGTGGCCCGGTGCAGGAGGTGGAAGAAGGCGGGGGTCTCGTATCCCCAGACACCGTGATTGCCCACGAGCAGCAACGGCCCATGTCTGGGCAGATGTTCAGCTCCCACCAGTCGGGCGCGGTGGTAGCGCGCGGACAGGGCGGCGCCGCCCTCCGCGAAACGGAAGACGGCCTGCCGGACGCTGGTGAGTGGGTTTTCCACGGTGGAGCCAATGATGCGGCCGTCCTCGCACTCCGGCACCCTGACACCAGGCGGCCGGGCAGGGGCTCCATCGCCGCCATCACCGGAAAAGGGCATGCACGCCAGCAGGCTGCCTTTCGCGGCGGGGGGAGGGGTGCGGTTGTCTGCTCCCGGCGCCGTGCTGATGCTTGGGGGCATGGCTGGCCCGTTCGACATCCTCCTTCACCAACACCGCGAGCTGGAGGAGCTGCTGGAGCGGCTGGCTTCAGAGGCGGACGCGGAAGAAGTGACTCACGGTCAGGAGGCCCTGGCCCGCCTCCTGCGCCTGCACTCCCGGCTGGAGGAGCGCTGCGTCCAGCCGCTGCTGACACGCGTGGAGGGCCGCGCCCGCGCCCGGGAGGAGGCGGAAGAGCACCTCACCCTGCGTGAGCTGATGGAGGAATTGCAGGAGCTGACGCCTCGCGGCGTCGAGTGGCAGGCGCGCCTGTTCACGCTGGAGGATCAGGTCGTGGCGCATGTGCAGGCCATGGAACACGGGGTGCTCCCCCGCCTGTCCGCGTCCCTGGACGCCGAGGAATTGGAGGAACTGGGACACGACCTCGCACTGACGTACGAGGAACTGCTGGATCGCTCGCAGCACCCCCCCGCCCCCGGTCGTGGAGCGTTGTTGGAACCCCTGCATTGGGATGCGTGAGAAGCGCCTGAAAGCGTCGCCGAGCCCCATTTCCCGGGCCTTTCTCGCCTGCTGATACGCAGTGGCGTCACAACTTTTTATCGCTTCCTTCGACAATTGCCTTTCTGGAAGGTATTGGTAGTCCGGCGTGCCGGTTCACGCCAAGGCAATGCTCCCCCCCTTAAACCGAGGATTGGTCGAAATGTCAGTTGACAAGGCGTTCCGCGAGATGATTCGCAACGAGATTGAAGTGCAGCTCAAGCCCCTGCGCGACGTGGTGTCTCGTCTGGAGTCGGGCACGGCGGACCTGGATGCGCTGCGCAGCGTGGCCGAGCGGCTGGCGCCCCTGGCCCAGGTGGTGGGCCCCCTCTTCGGCGCGAACGCGCCCGCGGCCGGCAAGCCCGGTCGTCGTCCCGTGGGT
This sequence comes from Corallococcus sp. CA049B, assembly GCF_003611685.1. Lineage (NCBI taxonomy): Bacteria > Pseudomonadati > Myxococcota > Myxococcia > Myxococcales > Myxococcaceae > Corallococcus > Corallococcus sp. CA049B. The sequence goes on from NZ_RAWC01000286.1 coordinate 1,823, forward strand.
CGTCCGGCGGGCCGTGCGGCGGTGAGCGCGCCGGTGGCGGCGGCGGGTGGCAAGCGCCGGGGCCGCAAGCCGGCGGCGGCGGAGGGCGGCGCCCGTGAGTGCGCCATCAAGGGCTGCGGCAAGCCCAGCCGCACCAAGGGCTACTGCGCCGCGCACTACCAGAAGCTGCGCATGCTGGAGAAGACCAACCGCCGTCCTTCCGAGTGGTCGGACTACGCCAACCCCAACAGCGTGGAGGACATCAAGCTGCCCCGTGGCCGCGCCGCCTCCAAGGCGCTCGCGGAAGCCGCTCAGAAGAACGCCTAGGTTCTTCCGCTGTAGCAGTATCAGTCGCCCCGGCCCGGGCAGAGGTGGACCCCGTTCTTCCGTCTGGAAGCACGTGGCTGGATTGACCGCGCGGAGGATGTGCTTGCGCCGCGAGGGGGTTGGTGTGCATGAGTGCCCGGGCCATGAACAAACGCGACCTGGAGCCTGGAATCGTCACGGACCTCGCGGGCCGGACGACCTATGGCGATTACCTGCAGTTGGACCGCCTCTTGTCCGCGCAGGTGCCCCGTTCCCAGCCTCCCCATCACGACGAGTTGTTGTTCATCGTCCAGCACCAGACGAGCGAGCTGTGGATGAAGCTGCTCATCCACGAGCTGTCCGCCTGCATCCGTTACATCCAGGCGGACCGGCTGGAGCCGTCGTTCAAGATCTTCGCGCGCGTCGCGCACATCCAGCGGATGCTCTTCGAGCAGTGGAGCGTGCTGGAGACGCTCACGCCCAACGAGTACCTGGAGTTCCGCGACACGCTGGGGCACGCTTCAGGCTTCCAGAGCTTCCAGTACCGGGCGCTGGAGTTCCTTTTGGGCAACAAGGATGACGCGGCGCTGGGGCCCTTCAAGCACGTGCAGGGCGTGCACGCGGAGCTGGAGCGCCTGCTGGTGTCGCCCGGCATCTACGACGAGTTCCTGCGCCACCTGGCGCGCAAGGGCCACGACATTCCCAGAAGCCACGTGGAGCGCGACTGGCGTCAGCCGTATGAGAAGAGCCCCCAGGTGATGGAGGTGTTCCGGCGCATCTACGAGGACACCGAGAAGCACTGGGACGCGTATGAGATGTGCGAGAAGCTGGTGGACACGGAGGAGCGGTTCCAGCTCTGGCGCTACCGTCACATGATGACGGTGATGCGCATCATCGGCTTCAAGCAGGGCACGGGCGGCTCGTCGGGCGTGGGCTTCCTGCGCAAGGCGCTGGACCTGCGCTTCTTCCCGGAGCTGTGGGACGTGCGCACGGCGCTGGCGCCGCCCGCGAAGCCCCGGGGAGCCTGAGCTCGTGTCCCCGCATGCTCCGCGGACCGGCGGGGGCGGGGTGCCGGACGGGGCACGGGCTCCCTAGCTTGGGGGAGGTCAAACCCTCTCAACGCGCGAAGGAGCCGCCATGGGTGAGCACGAGAGCCCCCGGAAGGAACCGCAGCTTCCGGAAGACGAACAGGACAACAAGCGTCAGGCGGGAGACCGCCCCATCCCCACGCCGGGCCACATTGGCAACCTGCCGGACCACGGCGAAGGCCCGGGTGGCATTGGCATCAAGCTGCCCGAGGGCGGCGGCGACTGAGTGAAACATTTGGAAATGTTTCGGCGGAAATGTTTCAGGCCCGGGGCCCTCCCGGGGCTCCTGGCCGCCGGGGTACACGTGTCAGACGGGCATGAGGGTGTCCGGGCATGTCCCTACCTGCTAGGTTCTTCGCCCCAGAGATGACCCGAAAGCCCGCCACCTACGCCGACCTGGAAGCGCTCCCCTCGAATCAGGTGGGGGAGATCGTGAATGGCGAGCTGTACGCGAGCCCCCGGCCGGCATCGCGGCATGCCGTCGCGGCGTGGCATCTGGGAGGCGAGCTCTATGCTCCCTTCGACCGGGCCGTGGAGGCCCCGGAGGGTGGATCATCCTTACCGAGCCGGAGCTGCATCTGGGCAAGGACGTCCTGGTGCCGGACCTCGCGGGTTGGCGCCGGGAGCGCATGCCCAGGGTGCCTGACGTCGTGGGCTTCACGCTGGCGCCGGATTGGCTGTGCGAGGTGATGTCCCCGTCGACGTTCCGGTTGGATCGGGCCCGGAAGCTGCCCATCTATGCCCGAGAGGGCGTCAAACACGTCTGGATGGTGGACCCGCGCGAACACATGCTGGAGGTCTTCCGGCTGGAAGGCGGCCACTACCTGCTACTGGGGGCCTACGGGAACTCGGAGACCGTCCACGCGGAACCCTTCGAGGCGTTTCCCCTGGAACTGAGGGTCCTGTGGGAGGACGTCGAGTAGGCTTCACCGCACCATGTCCGCGCCCGCCGGAATGACGCTGCTCTTCGAACAGGCCCACATCCTCTGCTACCGCACGTTCGACATCGCGGAGGAGATAGACCTGGAGCGCGCGCGCAAGGCGCTCACGGAGGACTCGCGCCGCTTGAAGCTGTCGCGCGAGAACAGCCAGTACATCCAGCTGCCCAACCCGCCCGTGGCCTATGAGCTGGGCCGCAGGCCGCTCGCGCTGCGTGATGGTCCCGTCACGGTGGACGCCACCGCGCGCCTGTTCGACCACGGCGCCGCGTCCATCATCCTGCGCGTCCCCGTCGCGCCCGGCACCACCTGGGAGACGCTCACCCAGGTCGCGGACGAGCTCTATGACAGCCAGGCCCTGGAGGACCTGGCGCGCGAACTGGTGGAGGGCGTGCGCCGCACCATCGCCTCCGCCGTGCAGGGGCCGCACCTCTGGGACCAGAGCGAGAGCTACACCGTCATCTTCGCCGAGCGCATCCAGGGCAACCCCTCCGCGGAGGAGCTGTTCCAGAGCGCGGACATCGCGCGGCTCCTCCTGGGAGAGAGCACCGCCGCGCCGCTCGCGCCGCGCGAGCGCGAGGCCGTCACCCAGGTGCGCTTCAGCTACACCGCCCACGACCTGGTCGTCGTGGACTGGAACAGCGCGTTCGTCTACGAGCCGTCCGGCTCGCGCGACATCCCGGACCTGCTGGAGATCGCCAACGCGCAGCTGCTGGAGTTCCGCTACTACGACGAGCGGTTGGACAAGCACATCGCGCGCATCCACGACGAGGTGCAGAAGAAGAAGCCCGGCTGGCTCACGCTGTTCCGCAGCCCCTACCGCAACCTCGCCCGAGAGACGCTGGGCACGCTCGTGGACCTCAACGAGTTCGTGGAGCGGGTTGAGAACAGCCTGAAGATCATTGGCGACTTCTACCTGGCCAAGGTCTACGAGGGCGCCGTGCGCCGCCTGCGCATCCCCGCGTGGCAGGCCTCCGTCACGCGCAAGCAGCAGCTGCTCGCGCAGACCTATGGCCTGCTCAAGGGCGAGGTGGACATCGACCGCTCGCACGTCCTGGAGGTGATGATCGTCGCGTTGATCATCCTGGAGATCGTCATGGCCTTCGGCCGCATGTTCGAGCACTGACGGCCACGGTTGCGCTACGCTTGTCGGACGGGCGTGTCACGGAGGCTTCCACGTGAGTGCATCAAACCCCCTCTTCGGTGATTTGCTGCTCAAGCTGGGCGTCGTCACGCCGGGACAGGTGCAGGAGGCGCTCGCGCTCCAGGCCCTCACCGGCCAGCGCGTGGGAGAGGCGCTCATCTCCCTGGGCTACGTGTCGCGCGAGCAGATTCAGGACGCATTGGGAGAGGCCCTGGGCTTGAACCACGAGAAGGGGCCCGCGCAGCCACCCCTGGGCGAGCTGCTGGTGGGGCTCAAGTACGTGACGCTCGCGCAGCTGGACGAGGCGCTGGCGCGGCAGCGGCGCGACGGGCGGCGGCTGGGGGAAATCCTCGTCGAGCTGGGCCACTGCACCTACAAGCAGATCTACGAAGCGCTGGGCGTGCAGAACCGCATCGTCGGCCGGCAGGACCTGCCGCGTCCCGCGACGGAGGGCCGCCGCCGCGTGGTGGTGGTGGACGACAGCCCCCTGGCGTGCGCCTTCGTGCAGGAGGGGCTGGTGGCCCTGGGCTACGAGGTCCTCTGCTTCCAGGACCCCTACGAAGCCCTGGAGGGCATGGGGCGGCTGCAGCCGGCCATCGTGCTGAGCGACCTGGAGATGCCGGGGCTGGACGGCGTGGAGCTGTGCCGGCGGCTGAAGGAGGGCCCGCGCAGCGCCATCCCCGTCATCATGCTCACCGCCAACGACCGGGAGGCGGAGCGCGTGCGCGGCCTGCGCGCGGGCGCGGACGACTACGTGAACAAGTCCGCGTCCCTGGACGAGCTGGCGGCGCGCATCGAGAGCGTGGTGCGCCGTACGGACGAGACGGAGCGCATGCGCAAGCTGTTCGCGCGCTACACGTCCGACGCGGTGGTGGAGGAGATCCTCAAGAGCGCGGACGCGGCGGTGCTCGCCGGCGAGAAGCGCGAGGTGACGGTGCTGTTCGCGGACATCCGCAACTTCACCGGCCTGGCGGAGAGCCTGCCTCCCGAACAGGTGGTGGCGGTGCTCAACCAGGTGCTGGGCCGGCTGTCGGACGCGGTGCTCACCTGCGGCGGCACGCTGGACAAGTTCCTGGGCGACGGGCTGATGGCCGTCTTCGGCGCGCCGGTGGGCCGCCCGGACGACGCGCTCCGGGGCCTGCAGTGCGCGAAGATGATGATGGAGGCCGTGGCGGAGCTGCGCGCCGTGGCGGAGGCCGAGTGGGTGGCCCACGGCCGCGAGGGCCGGCCCCTGGTGCTGGAGCTGGGCGTGGGGTTGAACTCGGGCGTGGTGGTGTCCGGCAACATCGGGGGCGCGATGCGGGCCGAGTACACCTGCATCGGCGACGCGGTGAACGTGGCCGCGCGGCTGTGCGCGCTGGCTGGGCCGGGGGAAATCCTGGTGGGCGAGCGCACGCGCGAGCTGGTGGACGCGAACGAGACCGCCTTCGAGGACCTGCCGCCGGTGCGCCTGAAGGGCAAGCAGCAGCCGGTGCCGCTTTACCGCGCCCTCTGACGCGGTAGGGTGGATGGGCCATGGCCGCCACCTCCTCCTCGTCCGCCGCCCCCGGAAAGTCGCGCCGCTCCCCGCTGCCCTGGGTGGCGGTGGTGTTCGCGGTGGCGCTCGTCGTGGCCCTGGTGCTCACCGCCTTCCGCCGCCGCGACCCCGAGCAGGCCCAGCGCATCCACGCCGACTTCACCCTCCTCCTGGACGCGCTGGAGCGCTACCGCGCGGACCACGAGGGGAAGCTGCCGGAGGAGGGGGACCTGAACGCGCTGCTGGTGCCCCGCTACCTCCACGCCGTGCCCCTGGACCCCTGGGGCCGGCCGTACCACTACGCGAGCAACGGGCAGGACGTGTTCCTGTCCAGCTTCGGCCGCGAGAACCAGCGCGGCGGCACGGGCGACAACCAGGACCACACCAACCACGACGGGCACCAGCAGCTGCTGCGCTAGGGAGGGCCGCGCCGCCGGGCCGCCCCACCCCGCCAGGCAGGCAGGCCGGCATGCACGGGCCGCGCGTCACCGGCGTCCGGCGTGCGCATCCTTGGTGACGGGGGAGGCTCCAGCGGGCATCGCCTCCCCGAGGGGGCCCCGCCATGGCCATCATCTGCGCAACCAACCTGTCCGCCGACGCCGCGCACGCGGCCACCGTCGCGGCGACGCTCGCCGGCCGCCTGGGAGAGCCCCTGCTGCTGCTGGGGGTGGATGACGAGGTGCCGGACGCGGAGGCCCAGGACGCCCTGTCCGCGGCGGAAGGGGGGCTGGCCGCGGAGGCCGCGCGCCTGAGGGCGTTCGCGGGCATGGTGGAGCCGCGCATGCAGCGGGGCGCCTCCGTGGAGACGCTGCTGGGGGACGAGGAGTGCCGCAGCGCCCGGCTGGTGGTGGTGGCCGCCGAGGGCTGGCGCACGTCCCCCTGGCGCAAGACGTCCCTGGCGGAGCGGCTGGCCCGCCACGGCTGCGCCCCGGTGCTGGCGGTGCGCCGGGACACGGCGCTCCTGGACTGGGCCCGCGGCCGGCGCCGGCTGCTGGTGATGGTGGGGGTGGACCCCCGCTCCTCCACGTCCGACGCGGCCATCACCTTCCTGCGGGAGCTGCGGCGCGTGGGCGGATGCGACGTGCTGGCCACGTACGTGTGCTCGCCCCTGGAGGAGCGCGAGCGGCTGGGCATCCACACCCCCGTGCACGTGGAGCGGCTGGACGCGCGCGAGCGCACCATGGAGGGGCTGGAGCCGCTGGTGGAGCGCGTGCTCCATCGCGAGGTGCGCGAGCGCCTGGGCGACCTGGAGGGCGAGGGCAGCGTGGAGGTGGTGCTGGAGCCCGGCTATGGCCGCCCGGCGGACCACCTGCTGCACGTGGCCCATGCGCGCAGCGTGGAGCTGACGGTGGTGGGCATGCACCTGCGCGGCGGCGTGCAGCGGCTGTGGCACGGCTCCGTGTCGGAAGGGGTGCTGCGCCACGCGGAGCGCTCCGTGGCGTGCATCCCGCCCGGAGCGCGCGAGCCCCGCCGGCTCCCTCCGCCCCGGAGCGCGCTGGTGCCGGTGGACTTCACGCTGGCCTCCGGACAGGCCATCGCGCAGGCGTGCTCGCTGGTGGGGCCGGGGGGCCGCGTGCACCTGCTGCACGTGCACCGGCTCCGGGGCCGCGAGCGGGGCCCCCGAGACTTCCACGGCGTGCTCCCGGAGCCCGACGGCGAGCGGGACCGGGTGCTGAAGCGGCTCTGGGCGCAGGTGCCCGGGGACACGGTCGCGCGGGCGGTGCACTGGAGCGTGGAGGGCGTCAGCGGGGACGACGTCGCCATCGCCATCTGCCAGGCCACGGAGCGCGAGGGCGTGGACCTGGTGTGCGTGGGCACGTCCGCCCGCCGCGAAGTGGCTCCGGACGTGCTGGAGGAGGCGGTGGCGCGCGAGCTGGTGCTGCGCTGCCGGCGGCCCGTGATGGTGGTGCCTTCGGTTTGACCCGGGAACGGGCGTCCAGTGCAGGGGCTCCTCGCGGAGCGGGTCCCTGTCTTTTCCCGCACGTAAGGGATTGAACAGGCAACCCTGGAGGGCGTTAGACTTTGGGAGGACCCGCTTTCCCAGAAGGGTAGGGCATCCCGTGGCTCTTCGCGGTTATCGAGAAGAGGACCTCGTCTCCAACCGTGCATCGCTGCTCATCCACGGAGGCACCGAGGATGAGCGCAGGGCCTGGGCGGAGGAAGCCGCGCGCAACTTCGGCGTCCCGCTCACGGAGGTGCGCCAGGCCCCGGAGCTGGCCGGAGCGCTCCGTCAGCCCAACGGCGTGGTGTTCATCGCGGACGCGGGGAAGCTGCCGCTGGACGCCCAGGGCCTCATCCTGCGCTGCCTGCAGATGCAGGAGGAGCGGCCCAAGGTGGTGGTGGGCGTGTCCGGCACCGCGATGGCCGCCCTCACCCGGGGCACGCTGCGCGAGGACCTGCACTACCGGCTCCACCAGGCGCAGGTGGACCTGCAGACGGACGGCCTGCGGGACGCGCTCAAGCGCCGCTGGGCGCAGCAGGCGGAGGCGCTGGCCGTGCGCGCCGCGGCGCTGAAGGCCGCCGAGGAGAAGGAGCGCGCCGCCGCCGCCGCCCGCCGCCCGGGCTCCGTCACCCGCATCCTGCCCAAGCGCAAGGCCGCGGCCCCCGTGCGCAAGGGCACGCCCCGCAACGCGGTCCGCTGAAGCCCGGGGCTTCTTGAGAGGGGGCGGGGGGCTGGCGTCGAGCCGCCCGGGGC
>NZ_RAWC01000287.1:0-9482 GCF_003611685.1 Corallococcus sp. CA049B
CCCCAAGCCCCCGCACGAGGAACCGCCCCCGACGCCGCAGCCCGAACCGGGCACCGTGCCCCCGGTGCCGCTGAACGAGCCGCCGCCCATGCACCTCGTGGTGCAGGCCCGGGCGGACACGCCCATCGTCAGCCTGCGGCTCGTCTTCCACACGGGCTCCATCGACGACCCGAAGGGCAAGGAGGGCCTCACCGCCCTCACAGCGAAGCTGATGGCGGAGGGCGGCACGCAGCAGCTCACCGCCGCGCAGCTGCTGGAAGCGCTCTACCCCATGGCCGCCGAGCTCAAGGTCGTCACCGACAAGGAGATGACCACCCTCTCCGGCCGCGTCCACCAGGACTTCCTGCCCTCGTTCCTGCTGCTCTTCACGGACACGCTGCTCCAGCCGCGCTTCGACCCCGCGGAGTTCGAGCGCCTGCGCGCCAACGCGCTCAATGCCGTGCGCAACGGCCTGCGCAGCGAGGACGACGAGACGCTCGGCAAGGTGGGCCTGGACGCGCTCCTCTACGCGGGGCACCCGTACGCCCACTACACCGGCGGCACCGTGCAGGGGCTCCAGTCCCTCACGCTGGAGGACGTGAAGGCGCACGCGCGCCGCGTCTTCACGCAGGACCGGCTCGTCATCGGGCTCGCGGGCCCGGTGGACGCGAACCTCCAGCAGACCCTGACCTCGCGCCTGAGCGCGCTGCCCGCCAAGGGCGCGCCCCGGGTGGAGCTGCCCTCCGTGAAGTCCTCCGCGGGGCGCACGCTCATCCTCCAGAAGCCCACGCTCTCCACCGCCGTGAGCATGGGCTTCGTCACGCCGATGCGCCGGGGCGACCCGGACTTCTTCCCGGTGGCGTTCGCGCTGTCGAACCTGGGTGAGCACCGCCAGTTCATCGGCGTGCTCTTCAACGAGCTTCGCGAGCAGCGCGGCCTCAACTACGGCGACTACGCCTACGCCGAGCACTTCATCGAGGACCGGGGCAACGGCACCTTCAACCGCACCAACCTGGTGCGCACCCAGCAGGACGTGTCCATCTGGCTGCGCCCCGTGGTGCCCGCCAACGGCGTGTTCGCCACGCGCGGCGCGGTGTTCTTCCTGGAGCGCATGTCGAAGGAGCCCCTCACCCCGGAGCGCTTCAACCTGGTGCGCGGCTTCCTCCAGGGCTACACGCGCCTGTGGGAGCAGACCGACCAGCGGCGGCTGGGCTTCGCCATCGACTCGCTCTACTACGGCACGCCGAACTTCCTGGACGCCTACCGCTCCGCGCTGACGACGATGACGCCGGAGTCCGTGCAGGCCGCCGTCAAGCGGCAGCTCTCCCCGGAGAAGCTGGCGCTCGTGTACGTCACGGAGGACGCGCAGGGGCTGGCGGAGAAGCTGAAGTCCGGCGCGCCTTCGCCCATCACCTACGCGTCGCCCAAGCCGCCGGAGCTGCTCAAGCTGGATGAGCTCATCCTCCAGCAGAAGCTGCCGGTGCGCCCGGACGCCGTGCAGATCGTCCCGGCGTCTGGGTTCATGGAGCGCTGACGCCCGCGCTGCTCTCCGGCGCTCAGGGGCTTTCCGGCAACGCCGTCCACACGCCGCGGAAGCGCTTGAGCGCCGGATTCTTCTGGCGTTTGCACTCCACCCCATCCACCTGCACGGTGCCGTCGTCGCTGAGCAGCAGGATGTCCTCGGACGTGTCGGGCGTGAAGAACGCCTCCGGGTTCACGCCGGACAGGTCCACCGACGTCACCGGCACCGGCGCGTCGTCCCCGCCCTTCCACGTGAACAGCCGCGACTTCGCCTCGGAGGCGGTGGCCCCCGCCATGATGAGGTAGCGCCCCCGCCACGACGACAGCGAGCGGATGCCCAGCCCGCCCAGCTCCAGCAGCCGGGGCTCTCCGAAGCGCGCGGGCGCGCCGTCGCGCACCACCGCCTCCGGGTTCAGGAGCGGCACCACCAGCGCCCTGCCTTGCGTCAGCGGGCTGCGGAAGCCAATCAGCATCCCGGGCGCGTCCAGCATCGCCGTCATGCCTTCGATGTTGAGCCCACCGGGCTCCTTGGGCGGCAGCGGCTCCGCCCGCGCGAGCCCGTACGGCGCGAGCCGGGCGTCCGCGAGCAGGTCCTCCAAGAGCTGCGTGTACGGCTGTCCGACGAGGTGGACGTGCTCGGGGTCCTCCACGCCGGTGGCGAAGAAGCGCAGGCGCGCGGGCTGCTTCTTGCCGGCGCTGTTGCGGCCATGCGACGTGAGCCAGAAGGCCAGGTTGCCCAGCCGCGAGCCCGCTTCGATGTCCGTCTCCGGCGGCTTCTTCTTCACCGGCAAATCGAGCGACGGCGTCAGGTCCACCGTGCGCAGCGGACGGCCACCCTTCCGCGCATCGTAGACGCGCAGGATGTTGTCCTCGTCGTCCGCCACCACGAACAGGCCCTGGCCCAGCTCCACCGCGCCGGACGCGTCACAGCTGCCTTCGAAGACGACCGTGTTCGCGGGCGCCGCGGGCAGCGCGTCACGCCGCACGTTCGCCTCGCGGGTGCCACAGCCCGCCACCAGGACACATCCCCACAGGAGCCACCGTTTCATGGCCCTTCTTCTCGCTGCTCACACCGCGCCACGCGCGCCGGGAAACCGGAGGCCCTCCGTGAAATGTGTCTTAAGCAACACGACACACCGCGGATCCGACGGGCTCGGCATTTGTAGAAATGGCATGAGGCTGTAGCTCACGCGCCCAGGGGAGGGGGTTTTCTTCCGGTGGCGGGAGGTGGGTGCTAAGAGCCTCAGGATGCAATGCCCCGACTCCGAACCTTCGTGGAGCCGGTCCGCGTGCGGCGCGGCCCTGCGACTCGCGCTCCTGGGCCTGCTGCTCACCACGGCAGCAGCCCACGCGCAGCCTGACCCCTTCTCCCGAGGCTTCGACGCCGTCCCGGTGAAGCCCACGGCCGCGCAGTCCAGCGGCATTGGCCTGGAAGGCGCCACCGTGGAGCCGGTGGGCAGCTACCGGGGCGCGCTGCTCTTCGACTTCAACTGGCGCATCCTCGCGCTGAAGCTGGGTGACGAGAAGCTGGGGGACCTGCTGCCGTACCGGCTGGACGCGCACCTGCTCTTCTCCTACCAGCTGCTGGAGCGGTTGGAGCTGGGCGTGGACCTGCCCGTCACGCTCCTGCAGGGCGACAACTTCTCGCTCCTGGGGGACGCGCTGAACTCGCCGGACTTCCCCGGCGCCGCGGGCGTCAGCAGCACCACGCTGGGCGACCTCCGCGTGCTGCCTCGCGTGAGCCTGCTGAACCCGGACCGCTTCCCGGTGGGGCTCGCGCTGGTGGCGGAGGTGCGGCTGCCCACCGGCAGCGCGCGGAGCTTCACGGGTGAGAGCGGCGTGGTGTTCGCACCGCGCCTGGCCGTGGAGAAGAAGCTGGGGCCCGTGCGCGTCGTGGGCAACGCGGGCGTGCTGGTGCGCCCCGCGGCGCAGTACCTCAACCTGCGCGTGGACGACGAGCTGACGCTGGGCGCGGGCGGCATCGTGGACCTGCCGGACATCAGCCGGCTGCGCGAGGTGAAGGCCACCGCGGAAATGCACCTGCGCACGCCGCTGGCGCGCCCCTTCAACTTCGACCAGGCGGATTCGCTCAAGACGCCGTGGGAGCTGCTGGTGGGCGCCCGCGCGAAGGTGTGGGGCGACTGGGGCGTGGAGCTGGACGTGGGCCGCGGCCTCAACGTCACCACCGGCTACGGCCGCGAGGCCCTGCGGGTCATGCTGGCGCTGCGCTACGACAAGACCTTCAAGGACGAGGGCCCGGACTCCGACGGCGACGGCGTGCCCGACGTGCGCGACCGCTGCCCCACGCAGCCCGAGGACAAGGACGACTTCGAGGACTTCGACGGCTGCCCGGATCCGGACAACGACGGCGACGGCGTGGCGGACGGCGAGGACGCGTGCCCCAGCAAGCCCGGCCCGAAGGAGAACAAGGGCTGCCCGGTGGAGCCGGACAAGGACACCGACGGCGACGGCGTCATGGACCCGCTGGACAAGTGCCCCCTGGTGCCCGGCCCGAAGGACTTCGACGGCTGCCCGGACACGGACTTCGACGAGATTCCGGACGGCGAGGACGACTGCCCCGACGTGGCCGGCCCCCCGGAGAACAACGGCTGCCCGTACGACGCTCCGCCCTACGTGGTGGTGGAGTCGGACCGCATCCGCATCAAGGGCAACATCCTCTTCGAGACGGGCTCCGCGGTCATCCAGAAGCAGTCGTACCCGCTGCTGGACGAGGTGGCGACGGTGCTCACCAAGAACCCGACGCTGGGGCCCGTGCAGATTGAAGGGCACACGGACAACAAGGGTTCGCGCGCGCTCAACATGGACCTGTCCAACCGGCGCGCGAGGTCGGTGCTCGAGTACCTGACGAAGAAGGGCATCGACCGCAAGCGCCTCACGTCGCAGGGCTTCGGGTTCGACCGGCCCATCGCCACCAACGACACGGCGCTCGGCCGCGCGAAGAACCGGCGCGTGGACTTCAAGCTGGTGAAGTCGGAGATTGAATCCGGCCCGAAGGAGACCGTCGTCCCCCACGGCCAGCAGCCGCCGCCCGGCACCGAGCCGGTGCCCGGACCGGGCGCGCCTGCCGGCAAGAAGTAACGCGGTCCGTTGGGACGGCCCGGCACACGGGCCGTCCCCCACGGAGCGCGCCCTGCGCCTCCTCACGCTTCCGCGCCGAGCTCCAACCCCAGCGTTTCGCTCGCGAAGCGCGCCATGCGCTCCATCAGCCTCGCCTTGTCGTCCAGGTCGCTGCGGCCGGACCGGTCCGACATGGCCTCCAGCCGCTCACCGCAGCGCAGGTCCAGGCAGACGTTCACGCCCACCCGGCGCTTCGAATCCACATCCGTGGTGAGCAGGCCAATCTCCGCATCGGTGGACGTCCGGCACCAGTCACACATCTTGGGCGACAGGGTCGGGTCCCCCTGCTGATCCCTGCGGAAGGCGATCCCCGTGGGCTGCTTGCTCCCGGGGGCGACGAACACCAGGAAGACGCGCACCCCATACGGATCCACCCACGAAAGGTAGTCCCGCACGAAGAGCGGGAGCTGGGTGCCCTTGGGCAGTTCGACGTGTTTGCGATCCCTTGAGCGGAACGCACGCAGCAACTCTTTCTCTGACTCGATTCGGAACATGGCGTGCTCTGACCGGACTGCCTTCAAGAACATCCTGAATGTGCTTCAGCCTGATTTTGTCCAACCCCCGCGGCCACTGGGTTGAAATCACCACCGCATGCCAGCTTGGCGGGCACTCGCGTTCCGAGGACCCCCCATGCACCTTTCCCTACGGATTCTGCTGCCCCTGCTGGTCGTCGGGCCTGGAGTCATCGCGTGTGGCGATGATGCCTCCCCCACCTCCAACCAACCGCCCACCGTGAGCGACACCCTCTCCGCGCCCACGGCACTGGTCGCGGGAACGACGGGCACCCTGACCATCACCGCGAGCGACCCTGACGGAGACCCGCTGACCTACACGTGGATGCAGGTCGCGCCCGGAACGCAGGGCACCTGGGTGGGTGGCACCACGGGCGAGAGCGCGCAGTGGTACTCGCCCGTCGTGGGCACCGAGACGGCGTTCACCTTCCACGTGAGCGTCACGGATGGCGTGAACCCGCCCGTGGTGCGGACCGTCACCCTGCCCGTGTCGGTGCCCCGCTATGGCGCGGATGTCCAATCGCTGTGGAGCTCCGGGCAGTGCACGACCTGCCACGGCAAGGCCGGCAACCTGAGCCTGGCCCCCATCGGCAGCCACGCGAGCCTGGTCAACGTCACCGCCAGGGCCTGCGGCAGCCTCCAGCGCGTCATGCCCGGCGACCCGGACAACTCGGCGCTCGTGCGGAAGATGGAGGGCACGGCGTGTGGAGACCGCATGCCCACGGGCACGCCGGAGTACTTCGATCAGCACCCGGGCCTGAACATCCTGGTCCGCTCGTGGATCCTCGCGGGCGCGGCCAACGACTGACGCACCGCGGGCTCGCGCCCGTTCCAGCCGGGGCATAGGCTCGCGGTCGTGGCCGCGAAATTGCCCCTGCTGGACGACATGGTCCTCTTCGCGGAGGTGGTGGCGACGGCCAGCATCACCTCCGCGGCGGAGCGCCTGGGCCTGCGAAAGTCCACGGTGAGCCGCCGGCTGGCCGCCCTGGAGGAGCGCCTGGGCATCCGGCTGCTCGAGCGCAACACGCGCAGGCTCCGCCTCACGGAAGGTGGCCGCGAGTACCACGCGCACTGCGCGCGGCTCGTCGCCGAGGCCCGCGAGGTGAACGCGGCGGCGAGCGAGTCGCGCGGCACGCCCCAGGGCACGCTGCGCATCGCCACGCTGTCGCTGCTGGGCGAATTGCTCACGCCCGTCATCGCGGAGCTGCTGCTGCACCATCCCCGGCTGCGCGTGGAGGTGTCGCTCGCGCAGACGCACGTGGACCTCATCGCGGAGGAGTACGACCTGGCGCTGCGCACCGGGCCGCTCGCGGACTCATCCCTGATGGCGCGCAGGCTCGGGCGCCTGCGCACGGGCTACTACGCCAGCCCGCACTACCTCAGCCGCCACGGCACGCCCCGCACGCCTGAAGCGCTGACGACCCACGAGTGCATCCTCCTGGCCGAGTCCGGCACCGACGAGGTGTGGTTCTTCGGCGAAGGCCGGAGCGCGCGCACCGTGCCGGTGACGGGCCGCCTGCGCGTGCCGAGCGAGCGCGCGGGCCAGGCGGCGGCGAGCGCGGGGCTGGGCATCGTGCGGCTCGCGGCGTCGCTGGTGGCGGACGACGTGCGCGCGGGGCTGCTCGTCCCCGTGCTGGAGGCGGACACGCCCCCGGGCCTGCCCATCTTCGCCGTCTACCCGAGCAGCCGGCAGCTGCCCCTCAAGGTGCGCGCCTTCCTCAAGCTGCTGTCCGCGCGCGGCGCCGCGCTCCCGTGGCAGGAGGAATAGGGCTCCTGGCGGAACAATGCGTCCCGCCAGGGGCGCTCGTCGTCGCCGCGGGCCGCGATTACATCCCGTGTGCACGAGGCGCGGATGCCCCTGGGGCCCGCGCCCTTCACCCAAGGACAGGGCCCATGGCTGGCGACGTCATCGAGCTGGGAGACGCGGAGTTCCAACGCGAGGTGCTGGAGTCCAACGAACCGGTGCTGGTGGACTTCACCGCCACCTGGTGCCCGCCGTGCCGGGTGCTCGCGCCGGTCATCGACTCGCTGGCCGCCGAGTACAAGGGCCGGATGAAGATGGCCAAGCTCAACGTGGACGACCATCCGAGGACGCCCGAGCAGTACGGCATCCGCGCCATGCCCACCCTGCTGTTCTTCAAGGGCGGGAAGGTGGTGAAGCAGGTCGTGGGCGCCGTGCCCAGGGCGAAGCTGGAGGAGGCCGTGCGCCAGGTGCTCTGACGCCCGGCCCTAGCGCTTGAGGGCGCGCTCGATGCGGCGGCGCAGGCCGTCCTCGGACAGCATGCCGCGCTGCGCGTCGATGACCTTGCCGTCCTTGTCCAGGAAGTAGAGCGTGGGCAGCGCATTCACCTGGAAGGCGCGCGCCACGTTGTCGTCCGCGTAGACGACGTAGGGCCGCAGATCCGGCTGGAAGCGCTGGAGGAAGTAGTCCACCTCCTGCGACGCCGTGGAGCCCTCGTCCCGGCTGGCCGCCACGAAGACGAGCCCCCGGGACTCGTACTCCTTGGCCAGCTTCACCAGGGACGGCATCTCCTCGCGGCACGGCGGGCACCACGTGGCCCAGAAGTCGAGCATCACCACGCTCCCCTTCAGGTCCGCCAGCGCGAGCGAGCCGCCCTCGTGCTTCGTCAGCTGGAAGGTCGGCGGCGATACTCCGTCCGGCACCAGCCGCGCCCGCTGCGCCTCGCGCACGCCCAGGAACGCCAGCGCCGCCAGCCCCAGCACCGCCACCACGGACAGCGCCGTCTTGGCCTTGTCCCCGCGCGCGCCCGGCGGCGGCGTCCCTTCCGTCCCAGCCTGCTGTGTCATCCGCGTTCCTTCCGTGTCAGGCGGCCGTGCACCCGCGTCAGGGCCCAGCGCACCCCGGCCCGCACCCGAGGCCGGCGCACCACCCACGCCGCCAGCGGAGGGCCCCAGTGATAGTACCCGTCGATGAACCCCTGACCGAGCCGGCTCTTCCTGAGCACGTCGTCGCGGAAGGCCCGGAAGGCCACCAGCTCCGGCGCGCCCTCGCCAAAGGCCGCCGTCACCACGAAGCACGATGACGCGGGGCTCACCCACATCAGCTTGCCGTTGGTGAGGTTCACCACGACCTTCAGCTCCCGCTGCTCCGTGTAGAGGAAGGCCAGGAGGTCGCGCCGCGCGGCCGGGAACTCCTGCCCGCCCGCCTCCTCGAAGTCGATGCGCGTGCCGACGGTGCTGCCCACTTCATCCACCGTGAAGCGGTAGCGCTTGGAGCTGCGCCGGTGCTCCACCTCCAGCCCCTTCAACTCGCCGAAGTAGGCCAGGAAGGGCACCCGGCACGCCGGGCAGACGAAGCGGTGGTAGGCGTGCGTCGGGACGAAGGCGTAGTCCCCCATGCGCTTGCAGCCCGTGTTGGGGCACACCAGCTTCACGGTCGCCTGGGCCGCGTTGCGAGGGTCGTAGCGCGACAGACCCGTGCCCTTGTCGAACACCGGCGCCGGCCGCGGCGGCTGGCCCACCATTTGCCGCGTGGGGTGCGCGGCCCGCTCCAGCTCCTGGGCCTTCCGCCACGCCAGCTCCGCCGCCTCCAGCCGGCCGTCCGCGGTGTGCACCAGCGCTTCGGCGTGCGCGCGCAGGGCCGCCACCAGCCGGTCCACCAGCGGCGACACCGCCGGCTCGCGCGCCACCGCGAAGGCCTCCGCCAGCACCCGCTCCATCTCTGGAAGCAGCGCCTGGGCCGCCTTGCGAGACGGGTCCTCCGCCCGCCGGTACACCGGGGGCTCCGGGAGTTTCGCGAACAACGCCGAGGCCTGGGCCCGCACGCGCTCCAGCGCGGCGTCCCCCCGCCCCACGTCCAATCCCGCCGCCCGCGTCTGGGCGGCCCTGATGAGTTCTTCGGGCTGCAAGCGCGTGGACCTTAAGGGCCCCCAGGCCCCCTGTCAGCGATTGAGGCGCGACAGGTCAGGAAACTCGCCATGTGCCCCGGGCCGATGTAAGACGACGTAGGAGGATGTGAATCATGGGCGTGTTGAAGTTCCTGGTCTGGACGACCTGCGCGGTGGGTCTGGGCGTCTTCCTGGCGCGGGGCAACGTGGACGGCCGTTCCCCCCTGGAGCACATGGAGCGCACCTGGAAGCGCACGGTGAACCCCTCCACCCTGGACAAGGTGAAGGGCAGCGTGGGGGACGCGCTGGAGGACGCCAGGGGCGCCGTGTCCCAGAAGTCCGCCAACGCGGCGGGCCCGCGCGAGCGCATCACCGCCGAGGACCGGGCGGCCATCAACGACATCATCACCAAGAAGAAGTAGGCGACGCGGGACGTGACGCCTCCCCGCGGGGCCGGTTGCTGATCGCCGCCCTCCCCCTTCCG
>NZ_RAWC01000288.1:0-9363 GCF_003611685.1 Corallococcus sp. CA049B
GAGTACGACATCGTGGAGCAGTTCGGCGGCACCCTCAGCCCCCCGCGCCCCGCCCTCCCCAAGAAGGTCAAGGGCGCGCAACCGACGGGCCCGGAGAACACCGCCATCGAGGTCCCCAACGAGCTGGATGACGCGCCCGCCCCCGCCGCCCAGCCTGAAGGCACCGAGCTGGGCGCCACCGTGAAGGTCACCGGCAAGGGCGAGTTCCTGGTGAAGGCCGGCCAGTGGCGCTCCTGGGAGGGCACCCTGTCCACGTCCCTCAACGGCCCCGCGCAGCCCGCCGTGAACCTGCCCGTGGGCACCTACCAGGCCCGCATCACGCCCGTCAGCGCGGCGCAGGCTCCGGCCGCGCCCCAGGCTCCCGAGGCGCCTACCGCGACTCCGCCCGCGCCGTAGGGGCCGGGCCGTCCGAAGCGCGCACCATCCGCACCACGGCGTCCACCCACTCCGGGTGGGCGTTGAGGGACGGCACCAGCGTCAGCGACTCGCCGCCCGCCTCCACGAACTGCTCCTTCGCGCGCAGGCCAATCTCCTCCAGCGTCTCCAGGCAGTCCGCCACGAAGGCCGGGCACATCACCGCCAGCCGCTTCACGCCCTTCGCCGCCAGCTCCGGCAGCACCAGGTCCGTGTAGGGCTTCACCCACGGCGTGCGCCCCAGCCGCGACTGGAAGGACACCGTGTAGCCGCCCTCCGGCAGCGCCAGCCGCTGGGCCAGCATCCGCGCCGTCGCGAAGCACTGCGCGCGGTAGCAGTGCCGGTTCTCCGCCGTGATGGCGTCACAGCACCCCGCGGACGACAGGCAGTGCCGCCCCGTCGGGTCGCTCTTGCGCATGTGGCGCTCCGGCAGCCCGTGGAAGCTGAACAGCACGTGGTCCGCGCGCGTGTCGGAAATCACCGGCCGCGCCACCGCCGCGAACGCGTCCAGGAAGCCCGCGTCGTCCCAGAACGCCGGCACCGCGCGCACGTTGGGGACGTCCCAGCCCTCCGCCAGCACCTCATAGGCGCGCGCCAGCGACGACGCGGAGGACGACGCGGCTTCGTGCGGGTACAGCGGCAGCACCGTGAACTCCGACACGCCCTTCGCCTTCAGCCGCGCGATGGCGTCCGGCAGCGACGGGTTGCCGTAGCGCATGGCCAGCTCCACCTCGTAGTCGCCGCCCAGCTGCTCCCGCACCCGCGCCTCCAGCGCGCGGCTGTACACGAGCAGCGGCGAGCCCTCCGTCATCCACACCTTGCGATACGCCTCCGCGCTCTTCGCGGGGCGGAACGGGAGGATGAAGAGGTTCAGGAGGAACCAGCGCCCCACCGGGTGGATGTCGATGACGCGCGGGTCGTTGAGGAACTCGCGCAGGTAGCGGCGCACCGGCCCGGACTCGGGCGCGTCCGGCGTCCCCAGGTTGACGAGCAGCAGTCCCCGCTTCGTGGTCGGCACAGGCATGCGCGAGGCCTCAGTGCAGCGCGTGCGGCAGCGTGAGCGCGAACTCGGCGATGCGCGCCTCGAAGCGCGTGCCGTCCGGACGCTCCATCCCGTAGCCGCCGCGCATGGTGCCAAAGGGCGTCTTCAGCATCGCCCAGCTCGTGTACTCGAAGCGCTCGCCGGGCTTGAGGTGCGGCTGACGGCCGACCACGCCCTCGCCCTTCACCTCGTCGATGTGGCCCTGGGCGTCGGTGATGATCCAATGCCGGGACCGCAGCTGCGCCGGGACGGTGCCTTCGTTGAAGAGCACCACCTTGTACATGAAGGCGAACTGCCCGGACTCGGGGGTGCTGCGCTCCGGCCAGAAGGTCGGCTCCACGGTGACGCGGATGCCGTCGGTGGTGGCGGTGGACATGGCGGGAGACTTGGCAGCGACTCCCGCCCGATGCAAGCGAAACGCAGGGCTCGCCCGTCAGCCGCGCTCCTGCTCCCGGGCGGGCGTCTCCGGCGCCTTCTCCTCTTCCGGGGGCTTGGGGAACACCAGCGACGCCACGATGGCCACCAGCAGGCAGCCGGCAATCACCGCCAGCGAGATGCCGATGGGAATCTTGAACCAGTGCTCGATGAGCATCTTCACGCCCACGAAGGCCAGGATGACGCCCAGCGCGACCTTCAGCAGGTGGAACTTCTCCATCAGGCTGGAGACGACGAAGAACAGCGAGCGCAGGCCCAGGATGGCGCAGACGTTGGACGTGTAGATGATGAACGGGTCCTTGCTGATGCCCAGCACCGCCGGGATGGAGTCCATGGCGAAGAGCAGGTCCGTGGCCTCCACCACCATCAGCACGATGAACAGCGGCGTCACCTTGCGCCGGCCGTCCTCGTGGACGAAGAAGCGGCTGCCCTCGCCCTGACGCGCCACCGGCAAGAGGCGCCGGGACATCCTCACGATGAAGCCCGCCTCCGGGTCCACGTCCTCGTCCTCCTTGGCCCAGAGCATCTTGGAGGCCGTGTAGACGAGGAACGCGCCGAACAGGAAGATGAGCCACTCGAAGCGGGCCACCAGCGCCGTGCCCGCGACGATGAGCAGCGCGCGCATCACGAACGCGCCCAGGATGCCCCAGAAGAGCACCCGGTGCTGGTGCTGCGGCGGCACCCGGAAGTAGCCGAACACCATCAGGAAGACGAAGAGGTTGTCGACCGACAGCGCGTACTCCACGACGTACGCCGTCAGCCACTCCAGCGCCGGCCCCTTGCCGCCTTGGTGCCAGACGCCTCCGCAGAACGCGAGGCTGATGCTCACCCACACCAGCGTCCACAGCGTCGCCTCCTTCGGCGACACCGCGTGCTCCTTGCGGTGGAACAGCCCCAGGTCCATGGCGAGCATCGCCAGGACGAAGACGTTGAAGGCCACCCAGGGCCAGAGCGTGTGGGTCATCACGCCCCGCTGCCTACTCCGGGACGGCCCCGGCGGCTACTCCCATTCCGTCGCGGGCCTGCGCAAGACGACCAGGGAACGCCCCACCGCCTGCACCTTGCCGCCCGCCGGGGTGTGCGTGCGCAGGGATTCCCCCGTGGCCGCCGTGTCCACCACCAGCTCCCAGTCCGCGCCCCACTCCAGGGCGGGCAGCATGAAGGTGATGGGCTCGTGGTGCGCGTTGAGCAGCACCAGCAACGTGTCCCCCACGATGCGGTGGCCCTCGTCGTCCGGCGTGGCGATGGCGTCCCCGCCCAGCAGGAAGGCCAGGGAGCGCACGTAGGGCTTCTCCCAGTCCTCGCGCTTCATCTCCTTGCCGTCCGGCCGGAACCACGCCAGGTCCTTCAGCTCGCTGTCCCAGATGTGGGCCCCGCGGAAGAAGCGGCGCTTGGACAGCACCGGCTGCTCGCGGCGCAGCTTGATGATGCGGGAGGTGAAGTCCAACAGCTGGCGCTGCTGCTCGTTGAGCTCCCAGTTCACCCACGACAGCTCGTTGTCCTGGCAGTAGGCGTTGTTGTTGCCCTTCTGCGTGCGGCCCATCTCGTCGCCCGCCACCAGCATGGGCACGCCCTGCGACAGGAAGAGGGACGCCAGGAAGTTGCGCTTCTGCTGCTCGCGCAGCGCGTTCACCTTGGGGTCGTGCGTCTCCCCCTCCACGCCGCAGTTCCAGGCGTGGTTGTCATTGGCGCCGTCGCGGTTCTCCTCGCCGTTGGCCTCGTTGTGCTTCTGGCTGTACGTCACCAGGTCGTGCAGCGTGAAGCCGTCGTGCGCGGTGACGAAGTTCACGCTCGCCGTGGGCTTGCGGCCGGACAGCGCGAACAGGTCCGAGCTGCCGGTGAGCCGCGAGCCGATCTCCGCCGCCTGCCGGTCGTCGCCCTTCCAGTAGCGGCGCATGGTGTCGCGGTACTTGCCGTTCCACTCGCTCCACAGCACCGGGAAGTTGCCCACCTGGTAGCCGTAGTCCCCCACGTCCCACGGCTCCGCGATGAGCTTCACGCGGCTCAGGACGGGGTCCTGGTGGAGGATCTGGAAGAAGGCCGCGCGGGTGTCGTAGCCGTGCCGGTCCCGACCCAGCGTCGTCGCCAGGTCGAAGCGGAAGCCGTCCACGTGCATCACCTCCACCCAGTAGCGCAGGCTGTCCGCGATGAGCTTCAGCGCGTACGGGTGCGTGGCGTTCCACGAGTTGCCGCACCCCGTGAAGTCCATGAAGTAGCGCGGGTCCTTCTCACTGAGCCGGTAGTACGCGCCGGCGTCCAGCCCCTTGAAGGACAGCGTGGGCCCCAGGTGGTTGCCCTCGCAGGTGTGGTTGTAGACCACGTCGAGGATGACCTCGATGCCCGCGCGGTGCAGCAGCTTCACCATCCCCTTGAACTCCGCCACCTGCTCGCCCAGCGAGCCCGACGCGCAGTAGCGCGCGTCCGGAGCGAAGAAGCCCAGCGTGTTGTAGCCCCAGTAGTTGGAGCGCCCCTTCTGGGTGAGGAACGGCTCGTCCATGAAGGCGTGGATGGGGAGCAGCTCCACGCTCGTCACGCCCACCTTCTTCAGGTGTTCGATGCTGGCCGGGTGCGCCAGGCCCGCGTACGTGCCGCGCAGGTGCTCCGGCATGCGCGGGTTCAGCTTGGTGAAGCCCTTGACGTGCAGCTCGTAGAGGACCGTCTTGTTCCAGGGAATCTCCGGCCGCTTGTCATTCTCCCAGTCGAACCCGTCCGACAGGATGACCGCCTTGGGCACGCCCCAGGCGTCGTCCTGCGTGTCCATGACGAGGTCCTCCTCCTTGCCCCCGTGCACGTACCCGTGGATGGGCGCCTTGGGGTCCACCTGCCCGTGCAGCGCGCGGGCGTAGGGGTCCACCAGGAGCTTGTGCGGGTTGAAGCGCAGGCCCTTCTTGGGTTCATACGGACCGTGAGCCCGCAGGCCATACAGACAGCCGGCGTGCACGCCCGGCAGGTAGCCGTGAAAGACGTGGTTCGTGGTCTCCAGCAACGGGAAGCGGCGCGTCTCCTTCTTGGGGTCGGCGGGGTCGAAGAGACAGACCTCCACCTTCTTCGCGTGCTCACTGAAGACGGCGAAGTTCACGCCGTTCCCATCGTACGTGGCGCCCAGGGGAAACGGCTTCCCTGGAAGCACCTCGGCCCTTCTCATCCAGTGCTCCTCTCCAGCAGCACCACCGGGAACTCCGCGAGGAGCGGCCCCAGGGCCAGCCCCACGCCACCCGGCCCCTGCTGGGGACGGACGGTGTTCCCGGTGAAGACATTGCGGAACATCATGCCCGCATATGCCTCCGGAAGGTTCAGGAACGTACCGTCATACGCCTGCGCCAGCCCCCCGGACTCCAGCGCCTCCAGGGTGTAACGCGGCGCGCAGGCAATCAGCACGCTGTCTCCGTGCGTGCGCGCGAAGCCGACCGCCGCGGGCGAGCGCGGCCCGGACGGCTCCAGCGCCTCGTAGCCGCCCGTGCGGAAGAGGTCCGCGTACCGCTGGCGCAGCCGCAGCGACTCCGCCAGGACGAAGAGCTTCACCTGCCCGTCGTCCATGTCCCGGGTCAGCCGCGCGCACAGGGCCGGCCGGTCCTTCGCCGCCGCGTCGTCCAGCGCCGTGAGCAGCCGCTCGCGCAGGGCGTAGTCCACCGGCCGGCGGTTGTCTGGATCCACCAGCGACAGGTCCCACAGCTCGCAGCCCTGGTACGTGTCCGCCACGCCGGGCGAGGCCAGCTTCAGGAGCAGCTGCCCCAGCGCGTTGTGCTGGCCCGCGCGCTCGATGCGGCGCTTGAAGGCCTTCACGCCGTCCAGGAAGTCCTGGCCCCTGGCGGGGTCGAAGCACGCGTCCACGAACTGCGCCACCGCGTCGTCGTAGGCGCCGTCCGGGTTGGTCCACGACGTGCGGACCTTGGCCTCCTTGATGGCCTTGCCCATGTACTCGCGCACGCGGCGGTGGAACTCCTGGAGCTCGGCCTGGGGCACCTGTTCGCCCATGGGCCACGCGCCCACCACCGTCTGGAAGAAGAGGTAGACGTCGTTGGACGACGGCGCGGGCCCCGTGGGCAGGTGGCTGACGAAGGGCCGGGTGAGGTCCGCCCAGGCGCGCACCTGCTCCCGCCAGAGCTCCGGCAGCTCCGTGAGCACGTTGATGCGCGCGCGCACGTCCTCGCTGCGCTTGGTGTCGTGGGTGCTGGAGGTGAGCATGCTCGCCGGCCAGCGCTCCGCGCGCTCCTGGTTGCGCAGGTGGAAGGTGGTGGCGCGCATGCCGAAGTGCTCCGGCTCGCCGCCCACCTCGTTGAGGCTCACCAGCCGGTTGTAGATGTAGAAGACGGTGTCCTCCAGGCCCTTGGCCATGACGGGGCCCGTCACCTGCTGGAGCTTCATCGCGAATCGCAGCATCACCGCCTTCTCGTCGTCCCCCACGTGCTCCGGGTAGCGGCCCAGGAGGATGTCGCGCAGGAAGTCGAAGATGGAGGCGTTGGTGGTGGTGTTGCGCTCCTTCGCCCGCTGGAGGGTCCACTCGATGTACTGCACGTCGCGCACGTCCAGCTCCGCGCGCCAGCCGTCCACGTAGGTGCGGTACACGGGGAACAGCGCGATGAACTCCACCAGCGCGCGCCGCAGGCTGTTGAGCGTGAAGTCGCGCGTGCGGCGGTTCATCTCCGAGATGCGGTTGAGCTCGTGCGCCAGCACGTTGATTTCGCTGGCCATGCTCACGCGCATGATGAGCAGCTTCTTCTGGTACACCAGCTCCGCGAAGTCCTGCGTGCCGCCCGCGAAGCGCTCGTACGTCTCCGTCAGGTGCGCCTCCGCGGCCGGGTGCACGAACAGGCCGCTCACCGCGTTGGCGAAGCGGTAGCCGGTGGTGCCGTGCACCGCCCACGACTCCGGGATGCGCTCGCGGCCACCTTGAATCTTCTCCACCGACACGAAGAGCGCCTTGCGCAGCGGGCTGTCCGGCGTGTCCATCACCTGGCGCCGCCACTTCGCGCGCAACAGCGCCTCCACCTCCGGCCACCGCGCGTCATCCCCGTCCTTCTTCCCGGCGTCGAAGCGCGCCCGCGCCCGCTCCACGAAGAAGCGCTCCTGCAGGTCCAGGAAGTAGGCGGTGGGGTCGAAGAGGCCGTCCGGGTGGTCGATTCGCAGGCCCGTGACGCGCCCCTCGCGCAGCCACTCGAAGATGCGCTGGTGCGCCTCCAGGAAGACGTCCGGGTCCTCCACGCGGATGGCGGCCAGGCCGTTGATGTCGAAGAAGCGGCGGTAGTTGATCTCCTCGCCCGCCACGCGCCAGTGCGCCAGCCGGTAGCTGCAGTTCTGCAAGAGCGTGTCCAGCAGGTCGAAGGAGCGCACGTTGCCGGGCGTGCCGTTGAACACCCGGAGGTTCTCCTCCACGTACGCCGCCAGCTCCGCGCTGTCCGCCACCACCGCGCCCAGCCGCCGCTTGATGACCTCCTTCTCGCGGTGCCGCTCAATCACCTTCGCCGGGTCCACCTCCGTGCGCAGCGGCAGGTGGTCCAGGGCCGTCATGATGGAGAGCAGCTCCACCAGGTGCGGCGACTCCGCGCCCAGCTGCTTCTCCAGCCGCTCCAGGCCGTGCTTGAGGAGGGTGGCGTACTGGCGCGGCGCCACCGGCAGCCGGTGGTCGTAGTAGTGCAGGTGGAAGGCGCCGGAGTCGTAGGACAGCTTCAATTCGCCGCGCTCCAGCACGATGCCGTACTGGTCGCCCAGGATGGGCAGCAGCACCTTGTCCGCCAGCTCGTCCTTCACCGGCCGCCAGTCCACGTCGAAGAACTTCGCGTAGACGGACGACGGGCCGTTCTCCAGCACGTCCAGCCACAGCCGGTTGTCCCGCTCGATGCCCATGTGGTTGGGCACCACGTCCAGCACCTGCCCCAGGCCGTGCTCGCGCAGGGCGTCACAGAGCGCCGCGTGGTCCTCTGGCGTGCCCACCTCCGGGTTGAGCCGTTGGTGGTCCACGCAGTCGTAGCCGTGGGTGCTGCCGGGCGTGGCCTTGAGGTAGGGCGACGCGTAGAAGTCGCTCACGCCCAGCTTCGCCAGGTACGGCACCAGCGCCTGCGCCTGTTGGAAGGTGAAGCCCTGGTGCAGCTGCATCCGGTAGGTGGACAGCGGCGTGACGCGGCGCGATCGCAGCTCGCGTTGGACCTGTTCGAACAGGTCCTCCGCCTGAGCCTCCACCGTCGTGTGCGTGCCATCCGCGTCCGCCTGCCGCGCGGAGCGCTCCCCTGCCTCGGAACCGTCGTGGAACATGGGCCCCAGAGGTAGGCCCGACGCGGCGCGTCCGCCAGCAGGCAGATGCGCCTTCGCCCCCTTTTCAACGCTCCGGACGAGCGGCTGACAGAGGGAGAAAAAGCGGAGGGCCCGTCCCGCGCGATGCGTGACGAGCCCCCAGGGTCCTTCGGGCGACCGGCGACGGCCCCGACGGGCCCTGCACCGTTCAGCTCAGGTGCTTGTTCACCAGCGCGGTCATCTCGAACATGGTGACGTTCTTCTTGCCGCCGAAGATGGGCTTGAGCTTGTCGTCGGCGTTGATCTGGCGCTTGTTCTTCGCGTCCTGGAGGTTGTTCTTCTTGATGTAGTCCCAGATCTTGCTGACCACCGCGGTGCGGGGCAGCGCCTTGGAACCGACGATCGCCGCCAGCTCAGCGGAGGGCGTCATCTCCTTCATGAACGCAGCGTTGGGCTTACGGCCCGCGGCCTTCTTCGCGGCAGGAGCCTTCTTCGCGGCAGCAGGGGCAGACTTCTTCGCAGCGGCTTTCTTGGCGGCCATTCGTCTTGTGTCTCCTCCCCTCCGAAGGGGACGTTGCACGGCGTGCTTGCATCTTCAAGCTAGAGCCGATGGCGCGTAGTAGCACGGCCTAGAGGGAAAAACAGCGTCCATCGCGCGCTTTTTCCCTCTGGGGCTCCTCGGAGCAATGGATTCGAAGGCTAGAACTCGGCCCCGCAGCGCATTCTTCCCTCGGGAACGGAAGCCTCGCGACGCGTCCGGAGCGCCAGAAACCGGCTCCGGAGGCCGTTTTCCCTCGGGGATTGTGCCTCGCGACGCGTCCGGAGGCGGAAAGTCGGCATCTGGAGCGTCCTGCCCCTCGGGGAGCACCCTGCCCGTTTCGACGGTGGACGGGATGTGGCTTTTCGGATGAAACAGCACCCATGAATGCCCTCATCACTGGCGCCGGTGGCTTCCTGGGGACCTGGCTCGCTCGGGCGCTGGCCGCGCGCGGCGACCGGGTCTCATGCCTGTTGCGCCCCACCACGGACACCCGCGAGCTGGAAAAGGCCCTGGAAGGCCACCCCTGGACGCGGGTGGTGGGCGACGTGACGGACCCCGCCTCGCTGGCTGGCGCGGTGAAGGGCGTGGACGTCGTCTTCCACCTGGCCGGCATCCGCCGCGCCGCGCTGCGCGACGAGTTCATGCGCGTCAACGCGGAGGGCACCCGCCTCGTCTGTGAGGCCATGGCCGCCCTGCCCCAGCC
>NZ_RAWC01000289.1:0-9325 GCF_003611685.1 Corallococcus sp. CA049B
TTCCCCGAAGGCCCGCCCATCCAGGAGCGCGTGGCCGCGCTGGAGGTGCTGTCGCCCCAGGAGATCGACGCGCGCCTGGGCGACCTGGGCTACCGGGGCCAGCCCGAGGCCCGGCGCGCGGCGTCCGTGCTCGCCTACCGGCACCTGCGCCGCATCCGCCGGCTGTACCTGGAGGGGCTGGAGCCCGAGCCCGGCACCCGCGAGAACGCCCTCTTCCTGGGCCCCACCGGCTCCGGCAAGACGTTCCTCGTGGAGCTGATGTTCCGGGAGATCCTGGGCGTGCCCACCGTGCTCGCGGACGCCACCCAGTTCTCCGAAACGGGCTACGTGGGCGACGACGTCAGCACCCTGCTGTCCCGCCTCTACGAAGCCGCGGAGCGCGACGTGGCGTGGGCCGCCTGCGGCGTCATCTGCATGGACGAGTTCGACAAGCTCGCCACCAGCCGCTCCGACAGCCGCTTCTCCGGCCAGCAGACCACCAAGGACGTGAGCGGCTTCGGCGTGCAGAGAAGCCTGCTGCACCTGCTCTCCGCGGCGCAGGCCACCTTCCCTCCGGACTTCGGCTTCACCAGCCGGATCCGCTCCGAATCCCTGGACATGGGCTGCGTCACCTTTATCGCCTGTGGCGCCTTCAGCGGCTTCCGCGGCACGGCGGCGACCATGAACCACGTGGAGCGCGTGGGCTTCGGGCGCGAGCCCGGCAAGGGCGGCCAGAAGGACCTGGAGTCCATCGCCACGCGCATCACGGAAGAGCACCTGGAGAACACCACCGCGTTCTCCCGCTACGGCTTCATCCCGGAGCTGATTGGCCGCTTCAACCGGCTGGTGTCCTTCGACCCGCTGGACGCGGCCACGCTGGGGGACATCCTCCAGGCCACCGTGCTGCGCACCTGGGAGCGTGAGTTCGCCCACGAGGGCCTGGAGCTCACCGTGGACGCTGGCGTGCGCGAGTGGATTGTCGCCCGCGCCCTCAAGCGCGAGACGGGCGCCCGCGGGCTGCGCACCGCCCTGGCCCCCGTGCTGGAGCAGGCCGCCTACGAGCACTTCGGCCATGGCAAGGCCGCCACCGTGCGCCTGGTGCTCAAGGACGACGCCGTGCACGCCGTGCGCGGCTAGAGGCGGAAGCAGCCGACATGCCGGGGCCCGGTCCGCGGGGCCCCCGGAGCGTCGTTCAGCCGGGCCCGTCCTTCACCCGCGAGTCAGACGCCTTACGGTTGAGGCACACGACAGGCGCGCGGAGGCGGCCCATGGCACACATCAACCAGGAAATCCCCCGGGAGCAGTGGGCGAGCTACCTCGCCGGCATCAGCAAGCAGGACGCCACCCAGTGGGTGCGCGTGGAGTCCATCGACGCGGAGACGGGCGACCAGCCGCTCGCTGACCGCCTGCCTCTGGTGGACATCTCCCTGGAGCAGAAGGGAAGCGACGCGGGCGCCGTGCAGATCATCGTGGGCCGCGAGGACGGGCGCATCACCCACCGCATCCTCGAACCGGACCACCTCTACGCGGAGCTGGACGAAGCGTCGGGCGCGCTGGAGTGCCTGGAGATTGGCGAGCGCGGCGGCAAGACGCTCGTCTTCTTCGAGCGCCCCACGGAGGCCGAGGAGGTCTCCGCCCGCTTCTAGCGCCCCAAACGGCACGGGGCCGACGGGCGCGTCCGAAAAGACGCTCCCACCGGCCCCTGCCCCCTCACAAGCGTGACGCTTGAATCACGGGTACAGCGCGCGGGCGCCCTGCTTGTCCAGGGTCGTCAGCACGAGGTCGCCCGTCTGGGTGCCGTTGCACTGCGGGTAGTGCATGACGGAGGAGCGGTCGTAGGTGGAGGTCAGCGCGCGCCACTGGCTGTCCTCGTAGCAGCCGCTCGCCGTGGAGCGGGTGTGCTCGTGACGGAAGCCCAGCGTGTGGCCCAGCTCGTGGCGCAGGATGCCCGTCAGCGTCCAGGGCGACAGGTTGCCGAAGGCGCTGCTGTCCACCAGCACGTTGCGGCCGGAGCGGCTGGAGTTCGGGAAGAACGCGCGCGCCACGTAGGACTGGCCCGACACCGGGCGGATGTCGAACAGCACGCCCGTCTGGGACGCGGTGCAGGCGCTGTCGTACTGGGACAGGTAGACGAACTTGACGTTCGCCGTGGCCTGCCAGGCCGCCGTCGCGCTCGCCATCGCGTTCACCATCTTCGTCTTGTTCGTGCCGAAGTTGTTGCTGATGCAGTAGGTGAGGTTCAGCTTCTGCGTGCTGCTCCACTTGATGTCGCCGCCGATGTAGTACACGGCCAGGCCGTCCTGGGACTTGCCCAGCTGCGCCTCGACGACGTTGTGGAAATAGGCCTTCAACTCCTCCTCGGAGTCCAGGGCCTCGTCACCGTTGACGATGATCTTCCCGCCCTCCCACGGCTCACGGTAGGCGTTCGCCTGGAACTCCTCCCACGTGGGCTTGACCTCGGACTCCTGCGCGGACTCGGGGCCACCGCACGCACCGAGCATCAGCGACACGCCGGCCAGCATCGCAACAGAGCGGAACTTGAGCATTGGAGGACTCTTCCTGTGTGCTTCGAGGGATGCGCGGCCACCGCCTGGCTTCCCCGCCAGTGGCGGTCCGCCGCGCGCCGGGCCATTGAGCAACTGCCGGGCCAACGGCCCTTCCCAGGAGAAAAACAGGAAACGCGGGGATAGCTGGAGCGCTCCCGCTCCAGCCCTCCCCACGTCAACCGTCACTTCACGTGACGTTTACAAAGACAAGCCCTCTGAATGATTAGGTTTTTCGAGGGCAGCTCTCACTGTCTTGGAAAGAGACAGCAGGGTGTCCTGATTCCAGTCAGGTCTGCCAGCGAGTTTCCAGGGAATCCCTAGAGGATGGCGCGGCGCATCTTCCAGTAGGTCTCCTTGGCCATGCGGAAGGTGTTGGAGCCCGGGGGCAGCAGGGCGCGCAGCAGCTCCGCGGACTGGGTCTGGAGGGGGCGCACGCAGTGGGCATCCAGCTGGTGGCGCAGGTAGCCCACCATGTCGCGGCTGCGGTACTCGTTGAAGTAGCTGCGCAGCTGCGCCTCCGTGCGGGCCTTGCCGTTGTCCGCGTACTTGGCGACGTAGGGGCTGAAGTCCGGGTAGAGGCTGCCCTTGCCGAAGCCGCCGTGCACGGTGGTCTTCATGAAGTTGCCGATGAGCAGGTCGTCGAACACCTGGTACTTCACGGCGGTCATCAGCGAGTTGCGGGGCGCCTCGAAGGTGATGCCCTTGTGGATGCGGCGCTTGTTGAACTCGATGACGTGCTCCTGGCCGCCCACGCGGAAGCGCAGGAAGTCCATCACCGTGCCCAGGTGCTCGACAGCGCGGAAGTACTGCTCCAGCTGCTTCACCTCGTCCGCTTCCAGGCGCTCGCTCCAGTCGTCCCCGAAGTCCTTGGGGTCCAGCGGCCGGATGGTGCGCTCCTTCGGGTTGATGGAGACGGAGGAGTCGTTGGTGAAGTCCTGGCGCAGGAAGGCCGGGAGCATCTCGCAGGTGTTGGAGGCGAAGCCCCGCGCGTAGTCCGGCAGCGTGGTGGTGTACTCGGAGCACCAGACGCTGTCGGCGCGCTGGTACTTGTGCATGGAGCTGAAGGGGACGAAGTAGCGGACGCCGTACGTCTCCGCCATGCGCGCGATGGTCTGTCCCACGGGCGTCTTCGCCGCCGCGTACGGGAGGATGCGCCGCCCGTCCTCGGTGAAGAAGTTCATCATGTCCGCGTCGCCGTAGCCGGACAGGGCCAGCAGGTACGTCTCGCTGTACTCCTTGATGACCCGGCGCACGAAGCGGCCCTGGCCGCGGTCACCGGAGTCGTTGAGGTTGACGATGAGCCGGCCGCCCACCTCCACCAGCAGCACCGCGTCCTGGTTCACGTCCGGGATGCACAGCACGCGGATGCGCGGGGACAGGCGCGTCCACTCGCGGTCCCGCAGCACCTGGACCTTGAAGCCCGCCTCGAGCAGGTCGTCGCGGATGCGTCCGCCCACGTGGTTGGGGACCAGCAGCGTGCGCTCGCGCAGCTTCTCCAGCGAGGCCATGCTCAGGTGGTCCGGGTGGCCGTGCGACAGCCACACGTAGGGGCAGTCCCGGATGGACTGGCGCTGCTCGTCCGGAATCTCGTGGGACAGCGTCCAGCTGCCGAAGTACGCGTCCCCGTCCGTCCAGGGGTCGGTCACCAGCACCGGCCCGTTGTCGTGACAGATGAGTGTGGCGTTGCCAATCGTCTCGAAACCCAGCTCCATTGCGCGCCCCCTTGAACCCCTCACGCCGCTCCCATTCATTGCGCGTGTGGACGAGAAGGTGGCACCCGGACTTTTGCCTACAAGCATGGGAAACACGCTTCACGCCTGGCCGGTAGCCCCCCGCGCCTGCGGCCCAGGAAAGGGCCTTCCCTTGTCAGGCGGTTCGAGGTGGACGGCATGCCCCGCGGCGGATCCACGCTGTCCCCCGGGCATCGCCTCCGGGGGCACGCCGCTGCCCTGGAGGGGCGGATCCACGCGCCCCTGTCCACCGGGTGACACGCGGATCCGCCAGCGGTCAGCGGCGGCGGGACACGAGCGAGAGGATCTGCGGGCCGTAGCGCTCCGCGAGCGTGGGGCCCACGCCATGGATGGACATCAGCTCCGCGCCGCTGGAGGGCCGGGCGCTGGCGATGGCGTCCAGCACGCGGTCGGTGAGGATGCGGAAGGCGGGCACCTTGCGCTTGCGGGCCTCGGTGAGGCGCCACTCCTTGAGGGTGGCCACCAGGGCGGGGGACGCCGGGGGCGGATCGAAGTCCGGCGCCGCGCTGCGGGACGCGTTCCAGGAGGCCCGGGGGCCCAGGCCCGGTGACGGCTCCGGCGTGGCGCGCGCCCTCCAGCCGCGGGCCGGCGGGGCATCCGCGGGGAAGGACTCCTGGCTGAAGTCCGCGTCGCTGGAGGCGCCGCGCGAGGCCCAGGACTCCGAGGCGCCCCGGCGGCTCTTGCCGCGTCCCCGGGGCGAGGCCGCCGTGCTGGAGGCGGCGCGCTTGCGGGGCGCGCGCTTCGGCGTGCCGGCGGCCGTGCGGCCCTTGCGCTTCTTGGAGGGCACCTCACGCGCCTGGGGGAGCACCACCTGCCCGGGGGCGATGACGCGGGCGCGGCGGCCGGTGTCCGTGAGGGACAGGCGCTGGAAGAGGATGACCTGGCCGTCCTTGTCGAACGAGTCCGAGTCCAGGCGCACCAGCCCCGAGCGCACCAGTCCGCCCACGAGCCGTTCGAAGTCGCGGCGGTGGAGCTGTTCGCCGAAGAGCTCCCGGTGGAGCCGTCCGGTGGCCTGGCCGTCGCGGGCGTGGAGGGCCTCCAGGATGCGGCCCAGCGCGTGGGCCTCCAGGGCGGAGGGCTCCTCGAAGCGGACCACCTCGCAGGACT
Source organism: Corallococcus sp. CA049B (assembly GCF_003611685.1). Lineage (NCBI taxonomy): Bacteria > Pseudomonadati > Myxococcota > Myxococcia > Myxococcales > Myxococcaceae > Corallococcus > Corallococcus sp. CA049B. Next base: position 5,384 of record NZ_RAWC01000289.1, read on the forward strand.
CAGGGGCGCAGACGTCGCACAGGCCGCAGGCGGCGCCGGAGTCCTGCACGTCGCCGAAGTGCGCGACCAGGTGGCGCATGCGGCAGTCATGCGCCTCCGCGTACCGGCCCATCTGTTCCAGGTGGAGCTGCTTGCGCTCGCGCTGCGCGATGTACGCCACGGCCCAGCCCGCGCGGCCGCGCCGCACGTCCTCGTCCGGGGTCATCTCCACGCCGCCGTGGATCCACAGCTGCTCCAGGGCCTTGTCGAAGATTTCCGGGTCGCCGCGCACGCGGGCCTGGATGGAGGCCTTGGGCTCCAGCTCGTTGGAGGTGGCCTGGTAGATGCGCTCCAGGACGGAGGGGTCCGGGTAGTCGCGGCGGTGGAAGAACTCGTGGGTGCGCCGGTCCACGAAGGCGTGGAGCAGCACCGCGCGCGAGTCCTTGCCGTCGCGGCCCGCGCGGCCCAGCTCCTGGTAGTAGCCCTCCAGGCTGGCCGGCAGCGCCGCGTGGATGACGGTGCGCACGTCCGGCTTGTCGATGCCCATGCCGAACGCCGTCGTGGCGACGATGACCTCCAGGTGTCCCTTGAGGAAGGCGGCCTGGATGCGGTCGCGCTCCTGGGGCTGGAGGCCGGCATGGTAAGGCGCGGAGTGGAAGTCGTGCGCGAGCAGGTCCGCGTACTGCTCCGCGTGCTTGCGCGTGGACGCGTAGACGATGGCGGGCCGGTGCTCCGGGTTCCTGAGCAGGGACAGGATGGCGTCGCCGCGGGCGCCCGGGTTGAGCTCGCGCACCTCGATGGCGATGTTGGTGCGGCGGAAGCCGTGGATGAAGGTGTGCGCGGCGCCGCCCCGTGAGCCGCGCAGGCCCAGCTGCTGGACGATGTCCTTCTGCACGTCCGGCGTGGCGGTGGCGGTGAGCGCCACCACGGGGGCGGGACGCAACAGCGGCAGGCGCGAGCCCAGGAGCCGGTAGTCCGGACGGAAGTCGTGTCCCCACTGCGAGATGCAGTGCGCCTCGTCGATGGCGATGAGCGAGGGCGTGCGGCGGGCCAGCAGCTCCACGAAGCCGGGGACGCCCAGGCGCTCCGGAGCGATGAAGAGGAAGTCGAGGCGGCCTTCGAGGTACTCGGCGCAGACCTGCCGGGAGGTGGCCCGGTCGCGGCCGGAGTGGATGCGGTCCGCGGCGAAGCCCAACGACTGGAGCCGCAGCACCTGGTCCTCCATCAGCGCGATGAGCGGGCTGACGACGACGGTGGTGCCCGCGCGGGCCAGGCCCGGCAGCTGGTAGCAGAGGGACTTGCCCGCGCCCGTAGGCATCACCAGCAGCAGGTCCTCGCCGGACGTGGCCGCGCGGCAGACCTCTTCCTGGTACGGGCGGAAGTCGTTGAAGCCGAAGGCCTCCTTGAGGAGGCCGCGCAGCTTGTCCGGAGGCGTGGGAGCCCGGTGCACGCGCTCCGGCCGGGTGCTGCCCATGTTCACGGTCTGGGGCTGACGTTTGGCCCGGCCGAAGCCCTCGGAGGAGGCCTGCACGAAGGCGGTGCGCACCTCCGCGGAGGGGATGTTGGGAGGGCGGTCCTGCACGCGCGGCGACGCGGCAGGTGCGGTGGCTCCCGCGTAGCCGTCGGATCCACCGTGGAGGCCGTGAGCCGGAGCGCCCGCCGCGTGACGTGCGTCGCCGGCCGCGCCGTGGCCGAAGGCGCGGGAGCCATCCCCCGCCATGCTCGCGGAGGCACCGACCTCGTTGCGCGCGGCGTTGGCTCGGGCGGCGGTCCGGACGGTGGCGGTCGCGGCCTCTCGGGTACGGAACAGCTCCTCGGTAGGTCCCTGCGCGGGATGCGGCCTTGAGCCTTCGAAGCGTGCGCTCGATACCGCGGCCTCATTCCGGGGCCCCGGGCCGGCCACCGGCGTGGGCGGCAGCGACGTGGGCGCCTGGCCCACGACCTCCCGCACATACGCCTCGATGCCGCTCATGAACGCATCCAGCGCGCCCTGCCCGCGCTCGATGCGCTGGAGCCACGCCTCCCACTGCCCCGTCATCACGGGGGACTTCACGTCCGGGTGCACCACCCCGATGAGGTGGATGCCCTTGTCCGTGGCCACCAGGCGCTTGCCCTCGCGGGTCAGGTACTCGCGCTCGAGCAGCAATTCGATGGTCGCGGCGCGCGTGGCGGGCGTGCCCAGCCCCGTGTCGCGCATCGCGTCCACCAGCTCCTTCTCATCCAGCGTGCGCCCCGCGGACTCCATCGCCGTCAGGAGCGTGGCCTCCGTGAAGCGCGGCGGCGGACGCGTGCGCTTCTTCACCGCCTCCACGTCCTCCACCGTCTGCGCCTGTCCGCGCGCGAGCCCCGACGGCAGGTCCTGCGGCTCGTCGTCCGGCTCCTCCTCCTTGTCCTTGTCCGCGCCCTTCTTGCCCTCCGGCTTGAGGCGCGGCGCCTTCTGCCCGCCCCCCACGTCCAGGACCTTCCAGCCCACCTTCTCCACCTGCGTGCCCGCGCTGTGGAAGCGGTCCACCACGGGCCCCGCATCCCCCTTGGACGTCACCGCGGTGATGACCGTGGTCACCTTCCAGACGTGGTCCTCGTGCCACGCCTGGAGCAGCCGCCGGCACACCAGGTCATAGAGGCGCTGCTCGTCCGGGGACAGCCGCACGCCGGACGCCGGCATGGGCGTGGGGATGATGGCGTGGTGGTCCGTCACCTTCGAGTCGTCCACGTAGCGCTTGCCCAGCGGGCGCTCGCCCGTGCCCGGCGCCAGGTCCTCCTGGTAGGGCGAGGCGATGGCGCGCACCACCTCCGGCAGCGTATCCGCCACCGTCTCCGACAGGTGCCGGCTCGCGGTGCGCGGATAGCTCAGCAGCTTGTGCTTCTCATAGAGCGCCTGCGCGACCTCCAACGTGCGCTGCGCGCTGAAGCCGTAGAGCCGGTTCGCGTGGCGCTGCAGCTCCGTGAGGTCGTAGAGCAGCGGCGGAGGCATCCGCTTCGTCTCCGCGTCCAGCGACTCCACGACCGCGTTGCCGCTGCGCACGCGGTCGATGACCCGGCCCGCCTCCACGCCGTCCGCGTCCAGCCGGCGCGCCTCGCGCACGGACTCGAAGCCCGGCGGAATCACCGGCTTGCCGTCCGGCCCCGAGCGGAACCACGTGCCCTGGTAGCGGGCCCCCACGGGCGCGCCCTTGCCGCGAGGCGAGAAGGTGGCCACGACCTCCAGGTAGTCCCGGGGCACGAAGTCGCGGATGGCCAGCTCGCGCTCCACCACCATGGCCAGCGTGGGCGTCTGCACGCGCCCCACGGACAGCATGTTGCCGTAGGTCCCGCTCGCCAGCGTGTAGAGGCGCGACAGGTTCATGCCCACGAGCCAGTCCGCGCGGCTGCGCCCCATGGCGGCGGCGGCCAGCGGCGCGTAGGCCTTGCCGTCCTTGAGGTGCTGGAAGCCGTCACGGATGGCGCGCTCGGTGAGCGACGACACCCACAGCCGCCGCACCGGCTTGCGGCACCCGGCGGCGTCGTAGATGTACCGGAAGATGAGCTCGCCCTCGCGCCCGGCGTCCGTGGCGCACACCACGGCGGACACCTCCGGCGCGTTCATCACGCGGCGGACGACCTCGAACTGAGCTTTCGTGGAGTCCGACACCACCAGCGGCCAGTCCCCCGGCAGCATGGGCAGCTGCGAGCGGTGCCACTTCTTCCACTCGGGGCGGATCTCATGCGGCTGGGCCAGGCCCACCAGGTGGCCAATGGCCCACGTCACGACGTAGCCGTTGCCGCGAAGGAAGCCCTCACCGCGCTCGGTGGCGCCGAGCACCCGGGCGATGTCGCGCGCCACGGCGGGCTTCTCCGCCACCACCGCGAGGACGGAGCCCCGCCCACCGCGAGCCGTCCCACCGTCCACGCTCGCGTCCCGCGACACCGACCTGTCCCATCCGGGCGACTCGCCCATCTCATCCCACCTCATGACCTGTCCCC